>NZ_RAWN01000070.1:0-43670 GCF_003668895.1 Corallococcus sp. AB045 | reverse complement strand
GGGGAAGCGGGGGGCGGGGCGAGACGTTCATCGGTTTCCGGGCCTGGGGACACCAGCGTTGACAGGCGCCCCTCCTGCTATAAGGTGCCGCGCTGTTTTCCAAGCAATTCCGAGGATTTGAATCATGGCTGAAGGCATCAACCCGAAGCACCTCGACAAGCGCACCGCCGAGCGCTACCAGCGCAGCGGCCAGGTGGACGAGGACGCGTACAAGAAGCACCTCGAGGAGCTGCCGGACGTGGCCGACAAGTCCGTCCCCATCGAGACGCTGATGGATGGCGACATCGACGACGACCTCGATGACGAGGACGACGACGAGGATATGGACGACGACGCCTCCGACGAGGACGAGGCGGACGAGGACGAGGACGAGGACGAGGCGGACGAGGACAAGGCGGACGAGCCTGCCAACGAAGAGGACAAGGCGTCCGAATGAGCCCTTCGGAGAAGCGGGGTGAGACCTTCGTGATGACGGGGGAAGCGAGCCCCGCCTCCGAGGAGTCCCTGTCGTTCAGCACCTTTGTCGTCGGACTGGGCTCCGCCGTCCTCATCCACCTGGGTGGGGCGCCGAACCCGGAGACGGGCCGCATGGAGAAGGACCTGCCTTCGGCCCGGCAGAACCTGGACCTCCTGGCGATGCTCCGCGAGAAGACTCGCGGCAACCTCACCGCGGAGGAGGACAAGCTGGTGGACAACCTCCTGTCCGACCTGCGCCTGCGCTACGTGGAGGCAAGCCGGAAGTGAAGCCTGCTGAAGTCACCCGCCCGGGGGGGTTGCCCCGGGGTGTGCGGATCGCCGCCGGGCTGTGCCTGATGCTCTCCACCCTGACGGGGTTCCTCGCCTGCAGCGAGGCCTCCGTCATGATGAACTTCGAGGCCCACCGCGAAGCGCAGCGGGAGCACACCCCCACCATTGCCCTGCTGGGCAAGGACCCCGCCGTCACCCAGGCCATCATGGAGGCGCAGCTGTCCGCGCTCTCCCCCATGCGCGAGTCCCGCGCCCTGGTGCTGACCGGGCTGACGGTGGCCTGCACCCTGCTCTTCTTCGCCTCCAGCCGCATGCTGCGCTCCCCCGACGGCATCCCCCGGAACGGCTTCCGGCAGATGCTGGGCGGCGCGGGCATCTTCGCCGCGCTGATGCGCACCATCGATGGGGCCCAGTGGACCGTCGTGGCCCGCCACACCAGCCAGGCCATGGTGGAGGGACTCAAGGGCCTGCCGGAGTTCCAGGACCCTGCCGCGTCGCAGCAACTCTACGCGCTCGTCCCGTCCCTGATGACCATCAGCGCGGTGCTGCCCACGGTGCTCGTCGCCGGTGGCTTCGCCCTGCTCGCCCAGTACTTCCGCAGCGAGGGCGTGCGCGAGGCCATCCTCACGCTCGACGGGCCCACCGAAGACCCCTGAAGTCCGGGCAGGGCTGACGCGGCGCGGTGCGAACAGGCCGTCCGTGCTGCTTCAGCCCGCGTCCGTCTCCGCGCGAGGCAGCGCGGGCCCCAGGAGCAGCGCCTCCAGGGCGGCCATCGCATCCGCTTCCGAGCCGGCCGCCGTGCCCTCCAGCGGCAGCACGCGGGCCAGCGGGGCCTGGGGGATGCGCAGGAGCTCGTCCCGCGTCAGGCCGAACACGTACGCCAGGTGCCCCATGGGCCAGCGGGACTGGAGCCGGGCGAAGGCCTCGTCATCCAGCTCCTCCAGGGGACACGGCAGCTCCGCGTCCTCGTACACCACCTTCTCCCCACCCACCCGGCGGCCGTTGCCGTAGGCAATCACTTCTTCGCCTTCGTCCGCGTCGTACACGTAGGCGTGCACGGTGGCGTTGGCGGCTGCGGACAGGAGGCGGGCCAGGGCATGGTGCGCCGCGTACCAATGGGCGCCCTGCCGTCCCTGGGAGAAGGGCCCCAGGAAGGCCAGGCGCACCACCTTGCGGCGGCGGTTGATGGTGACGCGCAGCGCCGTGGCGGCCAGGACGCTGTCCATCGACAGGGCCTCCCGGGCCAGACGCACGAGCGCCAACCCGGAGAAGGTGTCGAGTCGAACGAGATAGCCGCCGTGCGCGTCCAGAGTGAAGCCCCCGAGGATGGGCGCCGCCTATAACCGACCCCCCCACCCCCTGGCAACTTCGCCACCACGATTACCCGGCCGCTTCCAGCGGCTCAAAGTATTCCGGGGAAAACGCCGGGCATACGGGCAGTGTCGCCTTGCCAAGGGGTCCCCGGCCCTTACGTTGAAGTCATGCGACTCGACAAATACACGGTGAAGGCGCAGGAGGCGATCCAGGAGGGTCAGTCCCTGGCCCGCCGGGCCGACAATCCCCACTACGAGCCGGAGCACCTCGCCGCGGCACTGCTGGGGCAGAAGGACGGCATCGTCGACCCTCTTCTGCGCAAGATTGGCGTGGACGTGAAGCTGTTCGCGGGCCGGCTGGGCGAAGCGCTCCAGAAGCTCCCGCGCATCCAGGGCGGCGAGAGCGCCATGCTCAGCCAGCGCCTGATGAAGACCTTCGACAAGGCCGAGGACGAGGCCAAGGCGCTGAAGGACGAGTTCACCTCTTCGGAACACCTGCTGCTCGCGCTGACCCAGGACAAGGGCGCGGTCGGCGAGGCCATGAAGTCCTCCGGCGTGACGCGCGAGCGCGTGCAGGCGGGCCTCAAGGAAGTGCGTGGCTCCTCGCGCGTGACGAGCGCCGACGCGGAGTCCACCTACCAGGCGCTGGAGAAGTACGGCCGCGACCTCACGGAGGCCGCGCGAAGCGGCAAGTTGGATCCCGTCATCGGCCGCGACGAGGAGATCCGCCGCTGCATCCAGGTGCTCAGCCGCCGCACCAAGAACAACCCGGTGCTCATCGGTGAGCCAGGTGTGGGCAAGACGGCCATCGCGGAAGGGCTGGCCCGCCGCATCGTGGACGGCGATGTGCCGGAGGGCTTGAAGAACAAGCGCCTCATCACCCTGGACCTGGGTTCCATGGTGGCCGGCGCCAAGTACCGCGGCGAGTTCGAGGAGCGCCTCAAGGCGGTCCTCAAGGAGGTCGCGGACGCGGCGGGCGAAATCGTCCTCTTCATCGACGAGATGCACACGCTCGTGGGCGCCGGGAAGGCCGAAGGCGCCATGGACGCGGGCAACATGCTCAAGCCGGCGCTCGCGCGCGGCGAACTGCACTGCATTGGCGCGACGACGCTGGACGAGTACCGCAAGCACATTGAGAAGGACGCCGCGCTGGAGCGCCGCTTCCAGCCGGTGTTCGTGGGCGAGCCCACGGTGCACGACACCATCAGCATCCTGCGTGGCCTGAAGGAGCGCTACGAGGTGCACCACGGCGTGCGCATCCAGGACTCCGCGCTCGTCGCGGCGGCCACGCTCAGCCACCGGTACATCTCGGACCGCTTCCTGCCGGACAAGGCCATCGACCTGGTCGATGAGGCCTCCAGCCGCCTGCGCATCGAGATCGACTCCATGCCCACGGAGATCGACGACATCCGCCGCAAGGTGACGCAGCTGGAGATTGAACGCGAGGGCCTGCGCAAGGAGACGGATCCGCACTCGCGTGAGCGCCTAGCCACCATCGAGAAGGAGCTCGCGAACCTGAACGAGAAGTTCAACTCGCTCAAGGCCCACTGGGACGAGGAGAAGAAGGCCATCGCGGCCCTGCGCTCGCTCAAGGAGAAGCAGGAGAAGGCGCGCAATGATCAGGCCGCGGCCGAGCGCCAGGGCGACCTGAACCGCGCGGCGGAGCTGAAGTTCGGCGTCATCCCGGGCCTGGAGAAGGAAGTCGCCGCGCAGAACGTGAAGCTGGCGGAGCTTCAGAAGAACCAGAAGTTCCTCAAGGAGGAGGTGGACTCCGAGGACATCGCCTCCGTGGTGGCCAAGTGGACGGGCATCCCGGTCTCCAAGCTGATGGAGGGCGAGATGCAGAAGCTGGTCAAGATGGAGGACCGGCTCGCCGAGCGTGTGATTGGCCAGCGCACCCCGATTGAGGCCGTGTCCAACGCCGTGCGCCGCGCGCGCAGCGGACTTCAGGACCCGAACCGCCCCATCGGTTCGTTCATCTTCCTGGGCCCCACGGGCGTGGGCAAGACGGAGACGGCGAAGGCGCTGGCGGAGTTCCTCTTCGACGACGACACGGCCATGGTCCGCATCGACATGTCCGAGTACATGGAGAAGCACGCGGTGTCCCGGCTCGTGGGCGCGCCCCCGGGCTACGTGGGCTACGAGGAGGGCGGCCAGCTGACGGAGGCCGTGCGCCGCAGGCCGTACACGGTGGTGCTCTTCGACGAAATCGAGAAGGCCCACCACGACGTGTTCAACATCCTGCTGCAGATTCTGGATGAGGGCCGGGTGACGGACAGCCAGGGCCGCACGGTGGACTTCCGCAACACGGTGCTCATCCTCACGTCGAACATCGGCTCGCAGGCCATCCAGGAAGGCATGGCGGGCACGGACACGCTCAACGAGAAGACGCGCGGCGAGGTGATGGAAGCGCTGCGCGGACACTTCCGGCCGGAGTTCCTCAACCGCGTGGACGAGATCGTCATCTTCGAGCCGCTGCGCAAGAAGGACATCTACCGCATCGTGGACATCCAGCTGGGCAAGCTCCAGAAGCTGCTCCAGGCCAAGCGCCTCACGCTGGATCTCACGGAAGGCGCACGGGAGCTGCTGGCGGAGCGCGGCTACGACCCCACGTACGGCGCCCGGCCGCTGAAGCGCGCCGTGCAGAAGTACCTGTTGGATCCGCTCGCCATCAAGGTGCTGAACGGCGAGTTCGCGCCGGGCGAGCACATCCAGGCGGACGCGGGCCCCGACGGGCTCACCTTCGCCAAGGTGCTGGTGGACAACTCGAAGGGCGTGAAGCAGGCGGGGTAGCCGGCTTCACGCACCGGTGATTCACGGCGGGCCGCCTTCCCTCACCGGGAGGCGGCCCGTGGTGTTTTTCAGGTGCGGCGGTGCTTGTCGTAGAGCGCGTCGCGCCACGCGAGCAGGTCCGGGAAGCGGGCGGCGAGCCCCGGATGGGTCCACACCTCGCGCGTGCCCGGCCCCATGGGCAGGTGCCGGTCCGCGGGCGGCCCCAAGAGCACGAGCATCGCCGCGGTGGTGATGTCCGCGTAGGTGAAGCCCGCGTCCAGCAGGTAGGGCCGGCCTCCCAGCGCGGCGCGCAGCTTCTCGTAGGAGGGGGCGACGGCGGCCTCGATGGACTCCGGAGAGGCGTCCGCCACCTGGTGCTTCTTCCCCACGAAGCGCATGCCCAGGCGCGCGGAGGGCGCGAACACCGTGCGCAGCCAGCCGGGGACGAACTTCGGCAGCATCTCCGCCTGGGCTCGGGCGTTCGTGAGCATGCGCGGCATGGCGTAGGCGCGCGCCAGGTCCAGCACGTGTTCGCTGGTGTCGTTCCACGCGGTGATGGCGTCCACCTGCGCGGCCGGGAAGAGCGGGCTGCCCTGCCCCACCGCTTCCGCGTGCTTCGCGATGGCGAACGAGCCGTGCGTGGCCGGCTGGGGCGGATCCACGAGCAGCGGCACGGAGGGCTTCACGCCGGGCGCCACCTGCTTGCGCAGCCAGCGCTCCTGGATGAGGGGGACGTAGTCCTGGTAGCGGTAGGCGACGCGGTGGTGGTCCAACGCCCACCGGGCCTTCTCCGTCCAGCCCGACGACGTCAGTCCGACGAGGATTCGCATAGGGGGCGGGACCCTATCAAGGCGCGCGGGAACGCGCCCGGTGCCCGGGGGCCTCACGAAAAACCCGTCAGGTCCCGCGCATCGCGGAAAAGGGCCGCGCATCCGACCGGCGCATGCAGTCGTAGGACTCACTTTCCGGAGGAGGACGACATGAAGATCGGAATCATTGGCGCGGGGCTGATCGGCGGGACGCTTGCTCGCAGGTGGACCCAGCTGGGCCATGAGGTGTCCATCGCGAACTCACGCGGGCCGGACACCCTGCGCGACCTGGCGAAGGAGACCGGCGCGAAGGCCGTCACCGTCGAAGAGGCCGCGAAGGCGGGTGAGGTCGTCGTCGTGACCATCCCCCAGAAGGCGGTCCCCGACCTGCCGAAGGGCCTGTTCGCGAACGTGCCGAAGGACGTCGTGATCATCGACACGGGCAACTACTACCCCGTGCGCGACGGAAGCATCCCGGAGCTGGAGAGCGGCAAGGTCGAGAGCGAGTGGGTCGCGTCGCTCATCGGCCGCCCCGTCATCAAGGCCTTCAACAACATCTTCTTCCAGAGCCTCCTGGATAAGGGCCTGCCGAAGGGCGCGCCCGGCCGGGTGGCGTTGCCAATCGCGGGCGATCCGCCCGAGCACCGCGCGAAGGTGCTCAAGCTCGTGGAGGAGCTGGGCTTCGACGCCATCGACGCGGGAAGCATCGCCGACTCGTGGCGCCAGCAGCCCGGCACGCCGGTCTACACCCACGACTTCGACGCGCCGGGCGTGAAGAAGGCCCTCGCCGAGGCCGAGCGTTCGCGCCTGCCGGAGTACCGCAAGAAGGCCGACGACTCGCTGCGGGCCTTCTTCGCGTCGCAAGGCTGAGCGCCTCTTGTGCCCCCGGGGCTTCGGACCGAAGGTGTGCGCCGCATGGCCGCCCTCTCCGAAGCCCCGCTGCTCATCACCGCCGAGCTGGAGCCAGAAGC
Source organism: Corallococcus sp. AB045 (assembly GCF_003668895.1). NCBI lineage: Bacteria > Pseudomonadati > Myxococcota > Myxococcia > Myxococcales > Myxococcaceae > Corallococcus > Corallococcus sp. AB045. The sequence goes on along the minus strand of NZ_RAWN01000070.1, from coordinate 37,058 downwards.
CTTCACGCGCCTGGACGGCCTGCGCCGCCGCTACTTCCCGCCCGAGCGCAACGTCATCCCGGCGCACGTCTCCCTCTTCCACCACCTGCCCGCGCACGAGCAGGACGCCGTGGAGGCCGCGCTCGAGGTCGTCACCGAGCGCCCCGCGCCCGCGCTGCGCTTCACGAAGCCGCGGAGCCTGGGACGCGGCATGGCGGTGGACGTGGAAGCCCCCGGCCTTGCGCCCGTGCACCGCGAGCTCTCCCGCGCCTACGTGGAGTGGCTCACGCCGCAGGACCGTCAGCCCTTCCGGCCCCACGTCACGCTGATGAACAAGGCCACCGTGGAGGAGGCGAAGGCCGCCCTCGTGGAGCTGGGCGCGGGCTGGTCCGCCTTTGAGTCGCACGCACCCGCGCTGCTGCTCTGGCGCTACCTCGGCGGCCCGTGGGAGTCCGTGCGCCGCTTCCCGTTCACGGGCCGCGCTGGATGAGCTCCTCCACCGCCTCGCGCACATCGCGCAGGTACGACGGATCCCTCACCGCGATGAAGATGGTGTCGTCGCCCGCCACCGTGCCCGCCAGGCCCTCCACCGTCTCGCGATCCAACGCCAGCCCGAAGATCTGCGCGTAGCCGGGCGCCGTCTTCAGCACCAGCATGTTGGGCGGCGCTTCGATGATGGTCACGCGCGGCGCGAGCGGCACGGGCGCCACCGGCGGCTCGGCGCGCTGATAGCGCCCGTTCACCTTCTGCACGCTCAGCTTCTTCAGCCGCCGCGACAGCGTGGACTGGCTGGGCGTGTGCCCCGCCTCTTCGAGCAACGACTGCAGGACGAACTGATCCGGAACGTCCTGCCGGGAGATGAGCTGAAGGATGGCGTCGTCCAGGTTCATTCACGTTCACCATGCATGCGGCTGAATACGCACGCAAGGCGCATGAAAAATCCCAGTGAATGTTCTTGCGCGCTGCGCCGTTCTGCATAATATCCGCGCCTCCTTAAGGAATATGCACGAATTCAAGTGCATATTCAGCAGTCCCCATCCATCCGGCGCGGCCGGGGGAGCACGAAGCCCATGAAGCATGTCACCCGCATTCAGGACCTGGGCCCGGAAGGCGTCGAGGCGGTCCTCTCGCAGGCGGCCGCGTGGAAGCAGAAGGATCCGGGGGCCATCTTCCCGGGGAAGCTCCTGGGCATGGTGTTCTTCAACCCGTCCCTGCGCACGCGCACGTCCTTCGAGGCGGTGATGCTGCGCGCGGGCGGGCACGCCATCGTGCTCGACGTGGGCTCTGGCGTGTGGAAGCTGGAGGACCGGCCCGGCGCGGTGATGAACGCGGACCGCGCGGAGCACATCAAGGAGGCGTCGCCCGTCCTGTCGCGCTTCGTGGACATGCTCGGCATCCGCACCTTCTCCCAGGGTGGCGGTGACGAGGAGGACGAGGCCGACCCCGTCATCAACGCCTTCCGCAAGTGGGCCACCGTGCCGGTGGTGAGCATGGAGTCCGCGCGCGAGCACCCCTGCCAGGGCCTGGCGGACGCGCTCACCCTGCGCGAGACGTTCGGCACCACGAAGAAGCTGCCGGTGACGCTCACCTGGGCGCCGCACATCAAGCCGCTGCCCAAGGCCGTGCCCAACTCCTTCCTCCTGTCCGCGGCGGCCGCGGGCTGCGAGGTGCGCGTGGCGCATCCGCCGGGCTTCGACCTGCACCCGGCCGTGCGCGCGGAGGCGGAGGCGTACGCCAAGGCCACCGGCGGCAGCATCACGTACACGCACGACCAGGACGAGGCGCTGGTGGGCAGCCGCGCCGTGTACGCGAAGTCCTGGGGCCCCACCGCCCAGACGGCGAGCACGCCCACGGACGTGGCGGCGCTGCTCGCGTCGTACTCGGGGTGGATGCCCACGCGCCGGCACATGGCGAAGGCCGCGAAGGACGCGGCGTTCCTCCACTGCCTGCCCGTGCGCCGCAACGTGGAGGTCGCCGACGAGGTGTTGGATCACGCCAGCAGCCGCGTCGTGGATGAGGCGGGCAACCGCTACCACGTGCAGCGCGCCCTCCTGGCCTGGATGCGCGGCGGCTGAGCCGTAGAAGCCCGCCGCCCCACCCTTCTTCGTCCCCTTTTTGCTTTTTCAGAGGTCCACCGTGCCTTTGTCTCCCGACCCGTACGCCGCACTTCGCAACGCGGCGAAGTACGTGAAGCAGTTCCGCAGCAAGACCTTCGTGGTGAAGCTGGGCGGAGCCGTGCTGACGGATCCGCGCACCCGAAAGACGGCGTGCGAGCAGATCGCACTCCTGTGGGCCTTCTCCATCCGCCCCGTCGTGGTGCACGGCGGCGGTCCGGAGCTGGACTCGCTCTGTGACGCCCTGCACCTGCCCATCGAGAAGGTGGCTGGCCGCCGCATCACCTCCGCGCCCGTGCTGGACGCGGCGAAGATGGTGCTCGCGGGCAAGCTGCACACGGACCTGCTCGCGGACCTCCAGGCCGCGGGTGTGCCCGCGGTGGGCCTGTCTGGCGTGGACGCGGGCCTCATCAAGGCGCGCAAGCGCCCGCCCGTGCTGGTGACGGAGCCCGGCGAGACTCAAGGGCGCATGGTGGACTACGGCCTCGTGGGCGACATCGAGTCCGTGGACACGCGCGTCGTGGAGCACCTGCGCTCCGCGGACTACGTGCCCGTCATCGCCCCGCTGTCGGGCGGCCAGGACGGCGCCGTGTACAACACCAACGCGGACACGGTGGCGGCGGCCCTGGCGGCGGCGCTGCACGCGGAGAAGCTGTTCTTCATGGTGGAGGTGCCGGGGCTCCTCAAGGACGTCTCCGACCCGTCGTCGCTCATCTCGCTGGCCACGCTGTCGGACCTGGCGTCCCTGGAGGCGGAAGGGCGGCTCACGGGCGGCATGCGTCCCAAGGCGCACGCCATGCGCCACGCGCTCGTGGGCGGCGTGGGCAGCGTGCACCTGGTGAGCGGCAAGCAGTCCGACGCCCTGTTGGAGGAGGTCTTCACCAACGAGGGCAGCGGCACCATGGTCGTGCGCGAGCACCCGGTGAAGCACGGCGAGGCCAAGGGTTGAACCCCGCCGAGCTGCTCACCGCGCTGGTCGCCACGCCCAGCGTCTCCGGCGACGAGGCCCGCATCGCGGACCTCGTCGCGGGCCATGCGGAGTCCTGGGGTGCCCGCGTGCACCGCCAGGGCCACAACGTGTGGTTCAGCGTGGGCAGCGGGCCGAAGCGCCTGCTCGTCAACTCGCACCTGGACACGGTGAAGCCGTGCGCCGGGTGGAACACGGAGCCGCACGAGGCCGTGTGGAAGGACGACACGCTCTACGGCCTGGGCGCCAACGACGCCAAGGGCTGCGTCACCGCCATGCTCCTCACCGCGAAGGCGCTCCTGGAGGAAGGTGCGCCGAAGGGTGTCGAGTGCGTCTTCGCGCTCACCGCCGAGGAGGAGACGGGCGGCAAGGGGCTGGGGCCGCTGTTGTCCACGCTGGGGCCGCTGGACGCTGCCATCGTGGGCGAGCCCACGTCGCTCAAGCCCTGCACGGCGCAGCGGGGCATGTTGCTTTTGCGCTGCGTGGCGCACGGCAAGAGCGGCCACGTGGCGCACGCGCATACAGGAGGGCTGGACAACGCCATCCTCAAGGCGGCCCGGGACATCCAGGCCGTGTCCGCGCTGCGCTTCCCCGCGCACCCGCTGCTGGGTGAGGCGCGGGCGCAGGTGACGCAGGTGTCCGGCGGACTGGCTCGCAACCAGGTGCCGGACCGGTGCGAGTTCTTCGTGGACCTGCGCACCACGCCGGGCATGGACCACGCGAAGGTGGCGGAGGAAGTGGGTCAGGCGCTGGAGAGCGAGGTGGTGGTGCACTCCGCGCGCTACCTGCCCAAGGGCACGGACGCGTCGCATCCGCTGGTGCGCGCGGCGGTGGTGGCGTCGGGCCAGGACACGGTGGGCTCCAGCACCACGTCCGACTGGGCGTTCCTGGGAGACCTCCCGGCGGTGAAGGTGGGCCCGGGCGACACGCTCCGGAGCCACCAGGCGAACGAGTACCTCACGCGCGCGGAGCTGGAGGCGGGGCTCGCGTTCTATCGACGACTGCTGCACGGCTATGTCGGGGAGGTGTCGCGTGGCTGAGACATTGTGGGGCAAGGGCCAGCCGCTGGACGCGGCCATCCACGCCTTCACCGTGGGCGACGACCCCGTGGTGGACCTGTCGCTGGTGCCGCACGACGCGCTGGGCAGCGCCGCGCACGCGCGCATGCTCGCGCACGTGGGGCTGCTCACGCCGGAGGCCGCCACGTCGCTCGTGAGCGCCCTGCACGCGCTCCACGACGAGGCGCGCGCGGGCCGCTTCACCATCCGCCCGGAGCAGGAGGACGGCCACACCGCGCTGGAGGCCGCGCTCGTGGAGCGCACCGGCGAAGCGGGCAAGCGCATCCACCTGGCGCGCTCTCGCAACGACCAGGTGCTGCTGGCCCTGCGCCTGTTCATGCGCGAGGAGCTGCTCGCGCTGGGTGCGCGCACGGCGGAGCTCGCGGGCACGTTCCTCGACTTCGCGGAAGCGCACGCGGACCTGCCCCTGCCCGGCTACACGCACCTGCGCCGCGCGATGCCGTCCACGTTCGGCCTGTGGGGCATGGCGTTCGCGGAGGGACTGCTGGAGGAACTGGAGGCGCTGAAGGGCGTGTGGGGACGGCTCGACCGCTGCCCGCTGGGCGCCGCCGCGGGCTTCGGCGTGCCGCTGCCCATCGACCGTGAATATGTCGCGCGGTTGCTCGGTTTTAGTCGAGTTCAACGCAGCCCCATCGACGCGCAGGACAGTCGGGGGCGGCATGAAGCGGCGCTGCTCACCTGGGCGTGCTCGGTGGCGGGCACTCTGGAGAAGTGGCTTTGGGACGTGCAGCTCTACAGCATGGACGAGTTCGGCTTCCTGGCCCTGCCGGATGCCTTCACGACCGGCTCGTCCATCATGCCGCAGAAGAAGAACCCGGACGTGGTGGAGCTGGCCCGGGGCCGCTGCCGCGAGCTGCGGGGCCTGGCGCACCAGGTGGAGGCGGTGGCCGGAGGCCTTCCCTCCAGCTACCACCGTGACTTCCAGCTGCTGAAGCGCCCCACCCTCCAGGCCCTCACCAGCGCGAAGGCGCTGTTGGAGGTGCTCTCGCGGCTGGTGCCCGCGCTGAAGGTGAACGCGGAGAAGGCTCGCGCGGCGTGCGACGACACGCTCTACGCCGCGCACCACGCCTACGCGCTCGTGGCGAAGGGCCAGCCCTTCCGCGACGCGTACCGGGAGGTGGGCCGTCAGCTCAACGACGGCAACTTCCAGCCGGACCGCGGCGCGCTGACGGCCACCCACCTGGGTGGCGCCGGTAATCTGGGCCTCGCCACCGCGCGCGAGGAACTGGCGGATGCGCGCGACTGGCTCACGCGCACCCACGCACAGCAGGCACAGGCCGCTTCGCGCGTCTGGGCCCCCTGAACCCTTCCACACCCCTTTCGCAGCAACAGGAGTCCGAAGATGAGCAAGAAGTCCGTGGTGCTGGCGTTCTCCGGCGGCCTCGATACCGCCTTCTGCACGGTGTACCTGCGCGAGCAGGGCTGGGACGTCACCACCGTCACCGTGGACACGGGCGGCTTCCCGCCCGAGCAGCTGGAGCGCATCCAGGCCCTGTCCCAGAAGCTGGGCGCGGTGGCGCACCACACGGTGGACGCGCGCGACACCCTGTTCCAGGGCTACCTGCGCTTCCTCATCGCCGGCAACGTGCTGCGCGGCCAGCTCTACCCCCTGAGCGTCTCCGCCGAGCGCGCCTGCCAGGCCGTGGAGGCCGTGCGAATGGCGGAGAAGCTGGGCGTGCAGGCCGTGGCCCACGGCAGCACCGGCGCGGGGAATGATCAGGTCCGCTTCGACGTGGCCTTCCGCACGCTCGCGCCGCAGCTCCAGCTCATCACCCCCATCCGCGACCTGGCGCTCTCCCGTCAGCAGGAGATCTCCTTCCTCGCGGAGCGCGGCTTCCACATGCCGGCGAAGACGGGCACGTACTCCGTCAACGAGGGCATGTGGGGCACGTCCGTGGGTGGCCGCGAGACGCTGGACTCGTGGAGCACCCTGCCGGAGGCGGCCTTCCCCGGTGGTGAAATCCCCACCGACCTGAAGCCCATGCCGCTGATCATCTCCTTCGACAAGGGCGTGCCGGTGGCGCTGGACGGCAAGGCGCTGTCCGCGGTGGACGTGGTGGAGAAGCTCAACGCGCTGGGCCGGCCGTACGGCATCGGCCGGGGCGTGCACCTGGGCGACACCATCCTGGGCATCAAGGGCCGCGTGGGCTTCGAGGCTCCGGCGGCGCACCTGCTCATCGCGTCGCACCGCGAGCTGGAGAAGCTGGTGCTGTCGGGCAAGCAGCTCTTCTGGAAGGAGACGGTGGGCAACCTGTACGGGTCGCTGCTCCACGAGGGGCACTTCTTCGACCCGGTGGTGAAGGACCTGGAGGCGTTCCTCGCCTCCTCGCAGGACCGCGTGACGGGCGAGGTGAAGCTGGTGCTCACCCCGCGCGCCCACGTCGTGGAAGGCGTGCGTTCGCCGCACTCGCTGATGGACGCGAAGGTGGCGACGTACGGAGAGGCCAACGTGTTGTGGACGGGGACGGAAGCGGCGGGGTTCGCCAAGCTCTACGGCGTCGCGCAGATGCTCTCGCAGAAAGCGAAGTGACGACATGAAGATCCACGTCGACAAGGTGGGAAGTGTCACGCGCAACCTCCAGGTGGGGCGCACGGTGCACCTCACGGACGAGGTGAAGTGCGAGGAGGGCGCCGTCATCGCGGTGCGCATCCACGGGGAGAAGAGCGTCTACAACCAGCTGGAGGACGTGAACGGCCGGCTCGTCACGCTCCACGCGGGCGACATCGTCGTGGGCGCGCTGGGTCACCGCAACGCGCTGCACGGCTACGAGGGCATCGTGCCTTCGTCCGTCACGGTGGGCGACAGGCTCCACATCCTCAACATGGGCGGCGTCATCGGGAAGTGCACGTCGCACAACCCGGGCGTGGGCGCGCCGTTCGAGGCGGAGGTGCTGGGTCAGGTCCTCACCTTCCCGGAGTTCCAGTCGCGCGCGGGCCAGCACGCGCACATCTCCACCGGCGCGCTCAAGGGCACGTCGCGGGCGGTGACGTGCCCGGTGGTGTACGTGGTGGGCACCTGCATGAACGCGGGCAAGACGTACGCGGCCAGCGTGGTGGTGCGGAAGCTCTCCCAGGCGGGCTACCGCGTGGGCGGCGCGAAGCTCACGGGCGTGTCGCTGATGCGTGACACCCTGTCCATGCAGGACAGCGGCGCGGACGTGGTGATGGACTTCACCGACGCGGGCGTCGTGTGCACCGGCGCGCGCACCGCGTCCAAGGTGGCGCGGATTGTCTTTTCGGAGATGGCGGCCCAGGACGTGGACGTCATCGTCGCGGAGACGGGCGACGGCATCATGGGCGAGTACGGCGTGCAGGCCATCCTGGCGGACCCGGAGCTCAAGGCGCTGGGCGGCGCGTTCATCCTGTGCGCGAACGACCCGGTGGGCGCGGCCGGCGGCGTGCGGCACCTGCGCGAGGTGTACGGCATCGAGATGGACATGGTGGCCGGGCCCGCCACGGACAACGCGGTGGGCGTGCGCTTCGTGGAGCAGGTGGTGGGGCTGCCCGCTCGCAACGCGCGCGCGGATCCGAACGCCCTGGGGAATCTCATCGTGGAGAAGCTCGCGCCCAAGCTGGGAGCGGGGAGGAAGTCATGACGTCGCCTGCGAACATCTACATCCTGGGGGCCTCCGGTTTCGGCGGAGGCGAGCTGTTGCGGCTGCTCGCGGGCCACCCTGGCAACGCCGGCATCCGCGTGGTGTCCCGGCACCACGCGGGCTCGCCCATCCACAAGGTGCACCCGCACCTGCGCGGCCTGGTGGACGGCCGCTTCGAGGCGGAGCCCGACTGGCGCTGGCTGGCGGACTCGCAGCGTCCGGTGGTGTTCAGCGCGCTGGGGCACGGCGAGCTGGCGTCGCAGTTCGCCGGGCTGGAGAAGCAGTGGGCGGACGCGGGCCTCACGGACCGGATGCTGCTGGTGGACCTGTCGTCCGACTTCCGCCTGGACCACCCGGGCCGGTACGCGGGCGCCTACGGCCGGCCGCACCCGTCCCCGGACCTGCTGGGCACGTTCACCTACGGCCTCACGGAGTGGAAGCGTGAGCAGGTGAAGACGGCGAAGCGCATCGCCAACCCGGGCTGCTTCGCCACGGCGGTACAGCTGGCGCTGCTCCCCATCGCGGCCACGCCGGGGCTGGGGCTGCTGGCGGTGTCGGGTGTGACGGGCTCGTCAGGCTCCGGTTCGCTGCCGGGCGAGGGCACGCACCACCCGACGCGCGCGCATGACTTCCGCGCGTACAAGCCGCTGGAGCACCAGCACGAGGCGGAGGTGGAGGTGATGCTGGTGGCGCACGGCGCGCAGCGGCACCGGCTGGCCTTCGTGCCGCACTCGGCGCCCATGGTGCGCGGCATCTTCGCCACGGTGCAGTTCGAGTGGCCGGAGCACGGCGGCGCGGTGGTGACGCAGTCGCTGACGGAGAAGTACCGCCGGTACTACGAGGGCTCGAAGTTCGTGCGCATCGTGGAGGGCACGCCGCGCGTGGCGGCGGTGGCGGGCAGCAACTTCTGCGACATCTCCGTGGCGACGAAGGGCCGCTCCGTGGCGGTGATGGCGGCGCTGGACAACCTGGTGAAGGGCATGGCCGGCCAGGCCGTGCAGAACTTCAACGTGGCCCTCGGCTTCCCCGAGGACACCGGCCTGCGCCAGGCGGCCTGCTACCCGTAGGCCCTCAGGCCGCGGGCGTCTTCGGCACGTCGCCCGGGGGGGAAGCACTCCCCTCGGGCGTGGCGGGCTCACCCGCCGCAGGTGTTTCTTGCGTCATGGCCGGAGCCTCGGCGGCGGCGCCCCCCTCACGCTGCTCCAGGCGAGCGCCCCCGGCTTCCGCGGCCTTGAGGAACTCGTCGTACTCCGACTTTCGGGCAGCGGCCTTCGCCTCGGCTTCCGCGGAGCCCTTCTCGGCGGCGGCGCGGCCCGCGCGGATGGCCCGGGCGCTCAGCAGGATGCCTCCCACGAAGGCCACGACCCGCAACGCCGACGCGAAGCTCCAGCCCGTGGAGAGCCCCTCAAAGCCATCGCGCACGAAGTTGAGCGCAATCACGAACACGCCACCAGACAGCGCGGCCCCCACTGCGGTGGTCCACGTGCGCAGCGCGACGATGCGCGCGGCGCCGTAACAGAGCGTCGGCAGCACCGCGAGCACCCACAGGTTCTCCAGCGCCACCGCCACCGGGATGCGCAGGAAGTCGGACGGCAGCGCGTTCACCCGCGCGTGCAGGCGCAGCACCAGCGACACGCTGAGCATGGCGCCCACCACCAGCGACAGGAAGCCCAGTCCGACGATGAACTGGAAGCGGCGGACGCGGACGCGCAGGGGCTCGAGGGCACTGGGTTTGGAGCTCACGGCCCGAAAGCCTACCGCACTCTCACCCTTCGTCCTCTTCCCCGACAGCCGCGTCCCCCGCCGAGCGAGGAGGCGGGCCGTCGCCATAGAAGACCTCCTCCATCACCAGCCCCTGCGGCGGCGCGGTGGCCCCGGCCAGCTTGCGCTCGCGCGAGGCCAGCACTTCGGCCACCCAGGCCTCGGGGCGGCGCCCCTTGCCCACCTCCACCAGCGTGCCCACCAGGTTGCGCACCATGTGCTTGAGGAAGGCGGTGCCCTCCACCACGAAGGCCACGGTGTCTCCGGACGTGCCTTCCACGCGCACCTGCCGGATCTCGCGCACCGCGTGCTTCGCCTGGCAGTCCGCGGCGCGAAACGCGGAGAAGTCGTGCCGGCCCACCAGGGCCTGGGACGCGCGGCGCATGGCCTCCACGTCCAGCGGGGCGAACACCTCCCAGTGCGTCGTGCGCAACAGCGGAGACCGCATGCGCCGGTTGCTCACCCGGTAGCGGTAGCGCTTGCCGCGAGACCAGCGGCGCGGGTCGAACTCCGGCGACACCTCCTCCGCGGCCACCACCGCGATGTCTGGCGGGAGGATGCCGTTGAGGCCCATGGTGTAGGCCTTCATTGGCAGCACGCGCTGTGTGTCGAAGCTGGCCACCTGCCCCGTCGCGTGCACGCCCGAGTCGGTGCGGCCCGCGGAGGCCACGAACACGCGTTCCCCCAGGAGCTTCTGGAGCGCGTCCTGGAGCGTGGACTGGATGGACGGGCCATTGGGCTGCACCTGCCAGCCCACGTACCGGGTGCCTTCGTATTCGAGCGTCAACTTCAGCCGGGGCATGGGCAAGGCAAGCAAAGGCACGCGGTCAGCGCGTCTTCAGCCACCCCTCCAACACATCCGCCGCGAGCTTCGCCAGGGAGACGTTCGCCTTGCGCGCCTGGGCCTCCAGCTTCTCGTACAGCGCCGGGTCCACCGTCAGCGCGAGCAGGCGCGGCTCGGTGGCGGGGAGGTCGTCCATGCGCATGGCCTCCGTGGGCGGGCCGTCCATGGACGCCGCCACCTCCGACAGCTCCAGCGCCATCTCCGACGTGGGCGCGGAGGACTGGCGCGTGGACAGGCGCTTCAATTCCTGCGGGCGCTCGTCCTCGAAGAGCTGCTTGACGAAGTTGGCCAGGTGCAGCGGCGAGGGCGTGAAGTCGTAGGACTCCAGGAAGGCGTCCAGGTCGCGCTGCATCTCCAACGCCGTCTGGTAGCGGCGCTCGCGGTCGCGGGCGAGCGCGCGCATCAGGATGGCCTCCACGCGCTCCGGCAGGTCCTCGCGGAAGTACGACGGCGCGTAGATTTTGGCTTCCGTGATGCTGCGCATGACGGCGACGTCGGAGTCGCCGGTGAAGAGCTTGAAGCCGGTGAGCCACTCGTAGAGGACGGTGCCCAGCGAGAAGATGTCGCTGCGGCAGTCCAGCGGCCGGCCCAGGCACTGCTCCGGGGACAGGTAGCTGAGCTTGCCTTTGATTTCCCCCGACCGCGTCTCCTCCACCTGGTTGGCGGCCTTGGCGATGCCGAAGTCCAGCACCTTCACCGAGCCGTCGAAGGCGACGACGATGTTCTCCGGCGTCACGTCACGGTGGACGATGTTGAGCGGGTTGCCGTAGCGGTCCTTCTTCTGATGCGCGTAGTGCAGGCCCGCGCAGACGCAGGAGGCGATCTTCAGCGCGTACACCATGGGGAAGGGAATCCCCAGGGACTCGGCCTTGGGCACGACGCGGCGCATGTCCCGGCCGGACACGTACTCCATGGCGATGAAGTAGCTGTCGACGATCTTCCCCAGGTCGTGGATCTGCACGATGTTGGGGTGGTTGAGCTGGGCGGCCAGCCGCGCCTCGTTGAGGAACATCTTCACGAAGGCCGCGTGCTTGGACAGATGCGGACGGATGCGCTTGATGACGATGGGCGTCTCTTCGCCGCTGGCATCCAACTGGTGCGCGAGGAAGATCTCCGCCATGCCCCCCACGGCGATCCGATCGATGAGCCGGTAGTTGCCGAAGCGGAACGCATCGCGCGGGGGCGAGGAGGCGGCGGGAGCCATGGAAGCAATGTAGCCGCGCCCCGCCCGGAGGCGCTAACGAAGTTGGACGACGTGCACCTTGAGTGCCGGTTCCTCACCTGGAGGTGTCGGAAAGTCGAGCCCCGAGGGACCGAGCGTCCCCACTGTCTTCCCCGTCCTGCCAGCCCGCGTCACACCTTCCAGCACCATGGTTTCGAAGCGGCGCGAAGGCAGTCCCGCCAGGTTGCAGCAGGCGACCAGACGGCCCCTGGGGGCCACCACCTTCGCTGCGGCCTCGGCCAGCCGGGCGTAGTCGCGAGCGGCGGAGAAGCGCGTCGTCTTGGTGGTGGAGAACGACGGAGGGTCCGCGACCACGACGTCGAAGGACTCCCCCTTCTTCGCGAGCCGCCCGAGCCAATCGAAGACATCGCCCGCCACGTAGTCGTAGCGCTCCACGGATTGGCCGTTGAGGCGCGCGTTCTCCTCGCCCCACTCGAGCACGCGGCGGCTGGCGTCCATGTTGAGCACGCGCTTCGCGCCCCCGGCGGTCGCGGCGACACCGAAGGCGCAGGTGTACGCGAAGAGGTTGAGCACGGTGAGGCCGGAGGCCTGGGCCTGGAGCCACGCGCGGGTGTCGCGCATGTCCAGGTAGAGGCCCACGGAGAGGCCCTGTCCGGGACGGATGTGGAAGGACAGGCCGTTCTCCTTCGCGACGAAGTCCTCCACGGGATCGCCCCGCGCGGCGGACTCCGGAGCGAGCACGTCCTTCGCCACGTTGGCGAGCACGCGCGCCTCACGGGGACGGCGCTTCAGGTAGACGCTCCGAGGCGTCCACGCGGAGACGGCGGCGTCGAGCAGCGTGACCTCCTCGGCATCGGTCAGGTCGCGGTAGAGGCTGACCACGACGACGTCGCCGAAGAGGTCCGCCGTCACGTCGGGCACGCCGTCCGCGGCGCCGTTCAGGAGGCGGAAGGCGGAGGTGGCGGGGTCCGAGAGCAGCGGACCCCGGCGGACGCGGGAGGCGCGCAGCAGGTCCACGAGGCGGGGAGGCAGGGCACTCACGCGCCCCTTCTACCCTACGAACCCAGCCGCGCGCGGGACCAGACGCGGCCGAGCGCGGCGGCGGCGTCCCGGGCCAGGTCCACGAAGTCGGTGCCCAGCAGCTGTCCCTCGCGGACGCAGACGCGGCCATCCACGATGGTCCACGCCACGCGGGCGGCGGTGAGCTGCCCCAGGAGGAAGGGCGAGTAGCCCGTCTCCGGATCCGCGGCGGGGATGGCGTCGTAGACGACGAGGTCCGCGATGCTGCCTTCCTCCACGCCGCCCGACGGCTTGCCGTACAGGCGGGTGCACAGCTCCGCCGGGCCGCTGACGAACAGGTGCGCCAGCGAGTCATCCAGGTCCGGCATGCGGCCGGAGCGCGCCAGGGACAGCATGCTGACGAGCGCCCCGGCCAGCTCCTCCTGGAGGGTGCCATGACCGCCGGTGCCCAGGCCCACGAGGTGGAGGCTGGAGAGCGCGCCGTCGGCGGATTCGGCCGCGCGGTCCATGGAGCGCGTGGCGCGGGGCGTGAGGGCGATGAAGGTGCCGGAGGCGGCCAGCCGCTCGGACTCGGAGCGCTCCACGGCGCGCGGGTAGCCGGCGATGGCGTGAGGGCCCAGCAGGCCCAGCGCGTCCAGGCGCGGCACGACGCGGCGGCCGTGCGTGGCGTAGGTGGTGGAGAGGTCGTCCTCGTTCTCCGCCAGGTGGAACACGACGGACGCGTTCAGCTCCTCGCGCAGCCGCGCGATGCGGGACAGGAGCGGGTCCTCGCAGGTGTAGGACGCATGGAAGCCGAGCGCGCCACGGACGCGGGGGTGTTCGCGGTAGCGGCGGACGAAGTCGGCGTTGGCGTCCGCCTGGGCGTTGGCCACATCCGCGCCGTCCAGGCTGTGCGTGGAGTGGGACGTGACGAGGCGAAGGCCCAGCGTGTTCGCGGCGCGGGCCTGGGCCTCCAGGCCGCCGGCGACATCGGTGGGGCACGACAGGTGGTCCACGACGAGGCTGACGCCGTCGAGCAGCGCGCGGGCGGCGGCGAAGCGGGTCAGGACCTCCACGTCCTCGGCGGTGAGGAGGTTGGCCACCGAGCGCATGCGCTCCAGGCGCGAGCGGGGCTGGCGCAGGAGGAAGTCGCCATTGGGGGGCAACAGCTGCCCGTTGACCATGTGCGAGTGACAGTCCACGAGCCCGGGGGCGACGAGGCGGCCTCGACAGGCCACTTCCCAGTCACCGGGGAGCACGGGCACCTCGGCGTCCGGGGCGACGCGGCGGATGATGCCCTCTTCGACCACGACGGCCATGCCGTGGCGGACGCGACCGTCCGCACGGAACACGGCGCAGTTCTTCAGAAGCAGTCGGCCTTCCATGGACCTTCCCGTTTTAGCACGGGGTGGGTGGAGGATGAACCCCGTCTCCTACGGAGAGTCCCCGAGGGGCGGATCCATGCAGGGCTCAGTCCGAGTAGAGGCAGTGCATCGTCACCGGATCGAAGACCGCATTCTGTCCCTGGCCGAAATCGACCCCCACGTAGGGAGGGATGGGCATCATGAGGCGAATCCTGACGGGATCAGGTTCTGTCTTGAACTGGAAGGTAACGGGCTGCTCCAGCAGCCACGCCTTCGCCCGCGCGTACTCCTCCTCCGACAAGACCCCATCGGCCCGGCTCGAAAATGCCCGAACCCGGGGCTCGTTGTCCTGAAGCATGGCCTTGAGACGGCCCCATTCCCCCCAATGCCTGCCGGCAACCTGAGACAGGGACGACGACATCGCGAGAAGTGACAGCAGGGTCAGTGGAGGGAGCACCCTTCGCCAGAGCCGGACGATCCGGTCGGACTCCCTTCGGGCGAGGAAGAAGAAACAATAGCCAACCAGGATGAACAACCATCCGCAGAGCGCAACCTCCGCGAGCAGGTCCGCGGCAGGTGGATCGCCGGGAAAGGGGTGTGAATCCGCCAACAGGAGCTCGCCCAGCCCCAGGAGACTCAGCACGACCAAGACGCCCACCGACGGCACGAACCAGCACAGCAATCCGATGATCCCCAGCCGGGTAGATGTTTTCATTTCAGTGTCGCGGTGTTCCCTGCGTGAGCAGTGACCAGGCAGCAGGTGCCATGGGTTCACCTACCAGTTCATGCGTCTCGGGCTTCCACCGCGAGGGAGCCATCCCCAGGTCCCGGAAGAATCGCTCGTTGCCCCAGACGGTGCCAAACCCCTCATGGCTGCAGACGAACAGCTTCAGCCGGGGGCCCTCGAACAACTGGAGATCATCCCAGCCGTCGATTCCCTTCCAGAGGCTCTCGTCGTTCAGGGGCAGGCGCACGCCGCCATCCGTCCGGCACCGGACCCACAGCGTGGCACTGGAGCCAGACGTCGTCCCCGGCCAGGACGAAACCCACCGCGACTCCACCGCCGCCCCCCGGATCCGCGCGAAGTCACGCTGAAGGCGCTTCAACTCTGGCGTGGGCACGACGACGTCCGCGCCGTCGACCCGCATCCGTCCCCGCCGGATGAGCGCGAAGTGCGTCGATGACCGCCACGCACGCTCCAGCAATGCCTCCAGGTGCTGCGTCCTGCCCAGCGGCAAGCAGAACTCCCCAGCCACCTCCAGGACCTCTCTTCTCACTGAAGCCATGGCCTTGATCCTCGCTGCGCAACGGAAGCCCTTACAACTCCGGGATGCGCTGTAGCGGCACTCAGTCCCACTCCAGGCTGACTCCACCGTCCGCGTTCACGGTGGCGACTCCTCGCAATCCAAACAGCGGATTCACGAACGCACCGGTTCCCAACTGGACCTTGCTACCATCCGTGAACTCAAGGTCAATGAACAGGTCCCCATCCCCGTTCGCGCGTCCCTGACAGACGACACGGCCATGAACCGGGACCTTCTCAAAAGCACATTGCTCGCCGGGAATCCGAGCCGTCAAGACACGCAGCTCCCTTCCGGTTTCATTCACGAGGACAATGCGCGTTCTTCCCATCAGATAGCTGGCAATCGCAATCATCGCCACGCCGATCAGCAAAATTGCCGCCAGAGTCCACACCCAACTCCTGTTGATGGCCCACCTCCGTTACATCTCCGAAGCCCGGAGGCAATGTCCGGGAAGCCCAGCAGCGCGTCCATCGAAGGTCTTCACGCAGACCCACCCCTCGGGACACGATGGATCGCTCCTGGCATCACAAACAAGCTCACAGGCAAATCCCGCATCGACGTGAGCAAAGTTCGTGCGTTGGGCACACACCAGCCCCTGGCCGCAGCCCCCCTCTGGCAGACACTCCGAACCCATCCGCTCAAGAGTGCCCGCGGGGACCTCTCTGGCTCCCGGCCTCGACCGCGGAGACACGGCCCGCCTCGAAGGAGACGTAGACCTTCGGATACTGCCGGACCCTGGCAACCGGCTTCGCGTAGTCCCAACAAGAGCCTCCTGGATGGACTCACCTCCCGCGACAGGGGCATGCCCAGGCGCTGAATCACCTCGGCTTCGGACATGCCCGGGGACACGGAGCGGACCTTCACCGCGCTGAGTCCTGGCGCCAGATGGCTTCCGGACCAGAGGACTCCGAGACTGGCGTAGAACAGCGCGGCGCCCGTCGACACCAGGCCCAGGAAGAGCCGGTCCCACCAGGCCTGGGGGCTTCCCTGCGACGCGCGAAACAGAACGGGTGCCTCTGGCGTGTCCGTCGGGAGCCCCCCTCCTGCCCGGCAGGCAGGACAGCACGCGGGGCGCGGGTTCTGGGCCCCTGGAGACCCGGTATACTCCCAGTCCCATGACACCGCTGAGCCCCGGAGTCGCCACCGCCACGGAGCAGGACACACCGGCCGCGCCCGGCTCCCTGCGCTTTCGCCGCCTGTGGCTGTTCTCCCCCCGGGCCGACCTCGCCATCCTGGGCATCCCCCTGGTCCTGACCGGGGTGGCAGCGGTCGCCAGCGCGTTCCTCGCTCCTGGCGCCGCGGACAACGCCCACCGGCTCCTGGGCTGGACCGCCCAGAACCTCCTGGGCAACGCCACGCACGTCATCCTCACGTTCCTGCTCTTCGGCGTGCACCGCGACGTGCTCACCGCCGCGCCCAACCAGCCGCGCACCATTTTCGCCGGCGCGCTGGGCATGCTCGCCGTGGGCGCGGCGCTGTTCTTCACCTTCTACGCCGACCGCTCCATCCACACCTTCGCCGTGGCCGTCATCTTCAACGTCTTCGGCATGCACCACACCCTGTCCCAGCACCGGGGCCTGTGGTCCCTGCACGGCCTGCGCGGCGGACAGGCGGGCCTTCCCGCGCCCTCCCCGCTCGAGCGCAAGCTCCAGCAGCTCTACGTCCCGCTGCTCCTCTCCATCCTCCTCGTCCGCATCTTCTTCGTCGCCGAGTCCGCCGCCCCGAACGCCCCCGCCTACCTCGACGTGGGCCAGGGCGTCGTCCTTCCGTGGCAGACGCTGCCCCTGCTCATCGCCGTCTGGCTGGGCTACTTCCTCCTGCTCTTCCGCAGCGTGCTCCGCTCCGGCACGGCCAGTGGCCCCAAGGTGCTCTACCTGCTGGGCATGGCGACCGCGACCGGCCTGGCGCTCGTGGCGCCGTCCTGGGGCTACGTGATGCTCCCGGGCATGCACGGCCTGGAGTACTACGTCCTCAGCGCCCGCATGCTGGAGCCTCGCGAGGGCGACTCTCCCCGCCTCAGCCAGAAGCTCATCTGGCCCGCCATGGTCGTGTCCATGCTCCCGCTGTTCGCGCTGGGCGTGGTGCATGGCTTCCTGCTGGATGGCCCCATGCGCGGCTCGCTGGGCATTGGCGGCGGCGCGCAGGCACATCCCCTGCTGCGTGCGCTGACCTCGCTGGGCTTCGCGTGCGTGCTCGCGCACTACTTCGCGGACGCCTTCATCTTCCGCTTCCGCATCCCCTCCATCCGGCAGGTGATGCTGCGCCGCCTGGGATTCTCCGCCAGCCCCCGGCCGCCCCTGCCCGCTCCCAGCGCTCAGTAGGCCCCACCTGAACACCATGCGGCTCCGCGCCCTCCTGCCCGCTCCCGTAGCCCTGTTCACGCTGGGGCTCATCCTCTGGCTGGGGTTTCTTCCCCTTCGCAACTACGACCTGTTCTTCCACCTGGCGGGCGGCCGCTATGTGCTGGAGCACGGCTTCAACCGCGTGGACCCCTTCAGCGTCACGGGCACCGCGGGCTGGGTCCCCCACGAGTGGGGCTTCGGCGTGCTCTGCGTCCTGCTCATCAAGGCCCTGGGCGCCGCCGGTCCCGCGCTCCTCGTCGCCACGCTCGTGGCGGCCAACGTGCTCCTGCTCTGGGTCGCCCTGCGACGCGCGGCCGCCCAACCCTCCCATCTCCTCGTCCTCGCCTGTCTGGGATTGATCTCAGGCGTCCAGGCTGCCACCTGGGTCCAGGAGCGGCCCTTCCACCTGGGACATCTGCTGTTCGTCATCGCCGCCCTGGGCGTCCAGGCATGGCGCCAGGGCAATACGCGCGTGCTCTGGGCCTTCCCGCTCCTGGGACTTGCCTGGGCCAATCTGCACGGCAGTTGGCTTCTGGGCCCGGCGCTGCTCGGGTCCACGGCGATGGGCACGGCCCTGGACGACCGCACGCCCGCGTCGCTCCGGCGCTGTGGGGCGGCGCTCGCGGCGGCGCTCGCGATGTTCCTCGTCGCGGGCCTGTCTCCGGACGGCCCCCGCATCTACCTGTATCCGCTCCAGCACTCGCTGCTCGCATCCACCCAGAGCATCTACGAGTGGCGCCCGCTGGACCTGGACATGGGCTGGAGCTGGTTCTACCTCCTGCTCTTCGGTGCATTCCTCTTCGTCATCGGCCGGGCCCGCGTGCGGCGCGCCGCGGCCCTGCTGCCCACGCTCGTGCTGGGCATCGCCGCGCTGAAGGTCCAGCGCCACGCACCTTTCGCGTCCGTGCTCCTCGCCCTCACCCTGGTGGAGCACGCGAGAACAAGCGACGCGCCTGCCCTCCCTCGCGTCCTGTCCTGGCTGGAGCGCCCCCTGGCCTCCTGGAGCACCGGCACGTCCCTGGCGATGTGGCCCACCATCCTGCTGGCCGGCCTGTTCGCGATGAACGCGACCTCGCCCCGCCCCGTGGAGAAGAGCACGCACCCCGGAATCCCCCTGCCCGTGCTCCAGACGCTGAAGCAACAGCCCCCGGGCCGCGTGCTCAACCGCTTCATCATGGGCGGCCCCATCTCCTACTTCGCGGGCGCCCCGTACAAGGTCTACATCGACAGCCGGAATGATCCGTTCCCCGCAGCCATCCACCAGGCCTACGAGCGGCTCGTGTGGTCCGAGCCTGGCTGGGAGCAGGCGCTGGAGGCCTACGACCCCGACTACGTCGTCTGGGACACGAAGAGCCCGGGCAACATCCTGCTGGATCACCTCCGGGCGCGGGGCGGCTGGCGCGAGCTGACGAAGGCGAACGGCTGGGTCCTCTGGGCCCGGGAGCGCACGCCCACAGTCCCCGGAACGCCTCAGCGCCCCGCGACCGCTTCCGGTGGCGGGTGAAACACATACAGCGCCACGGGTGAGCCCTCCTCCGAGCGCACCCGGGCATCCCGGCGCAGCACCCAGAGTTGGCCCTCGCGCAGGGGCCGGGCCTCCGGCGCCTCCGCGATGCCCCGTCCCACCGCCACGTAGGCCACCACCGGCGAGCCGGGCGTCGCCTTCACCGCCCACTCCCCACCCTCCAGCAGCACGCGCGACATGCGCCCCTGGAGCACTGGCAGCGGCGTCTCCTCCAGCTTCACGCCTCGATTCCGCAGCCCGGCGAGTGCCTCGCGAGGCTCCTGGGCGAAGGGGGCCGTGCCACGCAACAGCCGCGCGTCCTCCGCCGAGACGTAGAGGTTCCCGTCGAAGCCCGGCACGGTGAACACCAGGTTGCCCAGCACCCGGTCCTCATCGGGGTTGCGCCACTCGTGCCCCGTGAAGGGTGCCGAGGCCACGAGCCAGCCCGGCCCGTGCACTCCGCGCCGCTCCATCCGGCGCCCCTCCTCACCCCAGACCTGCCACACGTGCGCCTCGCCCGCGACGATGATGGTGGCCTCGAAGGGCGCGCGGTGGATGTGCAGGGGGCACGTCTGGCCCCGTCCCATCAGGTGCATGTGCACGCTGGACGTGTCCGACGCGAAGTACGTCTCCGAGACATCCGAGGCGCCCGGCCGCGCCTTCTCCAGGGCCGCCATCCGCTCGCGGACGTCGATGACCTCCACGTCGGGCGGCGGCAGCGGGGTCAGCGCACGCCGGAGCCCCAGCAGGAGCCCGAACAACGCGACACACAGCCCCACCACCAGCATCCGGTAGACCCAGAGCCGGCGGCGCAGCCCGGCGACAACCTCCGGTGACGACACGGTCATGGCGCGCACGATGACAGCTTCAGTCCCCTGAAACACGAATGGCAGGCCCTTCCAGTTGGAGGGACCTGCCATTCACCGGGCCGCCGACACCTCGCGGCGTCAGCTCCTCCCGGACGAAGCCCGGAAGGCGGATCAGTAGGTGTTGTTCTGACCGAAGGACTTCATGGTCTTCTTGTTCAGCTGGTCGTTGGACAGCTGGCCGTCGTTGGCCACGTTGTCCTCACCGGCCAGCGCGGCGGCCGAGGCGCCGAACAGCCGGCGGATGTTGTCACCGAACAGGGTGATCACGCCGATGGCGGCGATCGCGATGAGGGCAACGATGATGATGTACTCGGTCATGCCCTGACCACGGTTCTTGCGGAACTGCTTCTTCGGGGCCTTCGCGATCGCGTTCATGGGAAACTCCGGGGGTCGTTGCAGCGGTGGAGAGACACACCCTGCGGGAAGTCAGGGTCGATACAGACAGTACAACGGGCGGGCAAGCGCCTCCATCCGTCATCGGGAGGATGGGGGGGCCGGATCAAGGAATATCGCGGGTCTGGCCCCTCTCAAGGTTTCATCCCCCTGTTTCAGGGCGCTCCGGGCGCCGCCGTGGGCATCCGGGCGGTCCTCCCGCAGGCGTCCGGTGGCAGGGCCTCGCAGTATGCCTTGAACGCCCTCTGCAGCTTCGCCTCCTGGGGGTGGCGCGCCGCCACCTCCAGGCCCACCGCCAGCGCCCCGTCCGCGTTCATCGGCGTCCACACCGTGCGCGAGGCCCAGGCCCGGGCCGTCACCAGTTTCAGGTACTCCGTCACCAGCTCCGGTGAACGGCCGCCCCGCGCAATCTCCGGCTCCAAGAGGGCAGCCGCCAGGGTCAGGTCCCCCTGCGCCAGCACCGCCCGGCCCAGCGCGAGCGCCGACGCGGGATCCTCCGGCGCCAGCGAACGCCACAGCGCCGCCACGCCCCGGACCGTCGGATCCTTGTCCGAGTGGGAGCGCTGCACGTTGCGGTACAGCCCCGCGGCCTGCCCGGCGGTGGGCGGATGCTCGCGCAGGTACTGGTGCAACAACAGCCCGGGCCCTGTCTCCGGCGACCGGCGCTCGTCATTCACGCGCACGTCCAGGTCCGCCAGGAAGAACGCCACCGGCGACGCATACTCCAGCAGGTTGTGGTCGTCCGTGTTGATGGGCCCCTCGCCCGCGAAGTCCTTCTGTCCGGCTTCGGAGTGCACCTGCTTGGACAACAGACCGAACAGGTCGTGGATCTCCACCCGCTCCAGGTCCGCCTTCACCTCCGGCCGGGCCATGCGCGCGGCCACCGTCGCCGCGTCGAACGACAGCGCCTTGCGGCTGGCCACCAGCACCAGGTCATCCGGGCCCAGCCACGTCGTGGCGTGCGGGAAGGTGTCCTGCAGCGTGCGGATCACCAGCCGCACCAGCTCGCGGTTGCTCTCGTAGGTGTGGATCCACTGCACCATCACGCCGTCGTCCGTCAGGTGCTTGTCCACCAGTTGGAAGAAGTCGCGCGTGAAGAGGCCGGACACGCCCGACACCCAGGGGTTGGAGGGCTCGCTGACGATGAGGTCGTACTGGAGGGGCGCCAGCGCCATGAACGTCTTCGCGTCGTCGATGTACACGTGCGTGCGCGGATCATCCACCGCGTTGCGGTTGTCCGCCTTGAACAGGCGCGCCGCCTCGATGACCGCCGGAGAGATCTCCACCATGTCCAGGCGCTCCACCGGGTGCGCCAGCACGCTGCCCGCGGTGATGGCCGAGCCAGCACCGATGACCAGCACGTTCTTCGGGTCGCGCGGGTGGAGCAGCACGCCCAGGTGGCCCGCCATCACCTGCGTCTCGATGTCGCCCCCGTTCGACGCGTCCGTCTTCCCGTTGATCTTCATGAAGCGCAGGTTGTCGCTCGGCAGGTCTCCCACCATCACCGTGGCGAAGGTGTCGTCCGCGTAGAAGCGCGGGATGATGGTCTGCTCCGTGGCCGCCACCAGCTGCGCGTAGCTGTCCGGCGGCTTCTGGTGCGCGCGGATCGCCGCGATGTTGGACAGCCGCTGCGGCCAGCCGTGCATGCCGCCCAGCACCACCGCCGCCAGCACCGCCGCCGCGCCCACTGGCGCCAGCGTCCGCCACGCGGGCACCGCGTTCGCGCCCTCCCCTTCCTTCGGCGCGGACAGCGCGCGGAACGCCAGCCCCGCGGCCACCAGGTTCGCCACCGCCCCGGCGATGAAGTTGCCCTGCATGCCCCAGAAGGGCAGCAGCACCAGCCCGCCCAGCACGGAGCCGGAGAGCGTGCCCGCCGTGTTCCACAGGTACACGCCGCCCAGCTGGCGCCCCACCTCGGACACCTTCGCCGTGGCCACGCGCGCCGCCGCAGGGAACGCCACGCCCATGATGAACGTGGGCACCAGCAGCACCGCGCAGCAGAACGCGAAGGTGATGCCCTGGAAGACGGGCCACGTCTCCACCGCGCGCGTGAGCATCCACTCCGACCACCGGAACAGGTGCGGCAGCCGCACGTACAGGGGCAGCGCCACGCAGAGGCTCAACACCAGCCCCACCTGCGTCCAGCCATACAGCTTCAGCGAGTCCCCGCCCTCCTTGCGCGTCATCAGCCAGAAGCTGCCCAGGCCGATGCCCAGGATGAACGCCGTCAGGATGAGCGTGAAGGCATACGTGGACGCCCCCAGCACGATGGACAGCAGGCGGATCCACGTCACCTGGTACAGCATCGACGTGAAGCCCGACAGCATCACGCCCACGAGCGCGGCCCGCACCGCCCGCCGGGGATAGGCCACGTCCTCCGCGGCCGCCGCCGCCCCCACCGTCACCGCCGGTGGATGCCGGCGGGCCAGCGCCAACGCCGCCAGTGCGAGCAGCACGTTGATGAGCGCGGCGAGCTTCGCGGACGCGGACAGGCCCATCAGCGGCACCAGCCGCGTGCCCGCCACGTAGACGCCCACCGCCGCGCCCAGGCTGTTGATGGCATACAGCCGCGCCAGCTCCTTGCGCACCCCCGCGAGGCTCGCCGCGAAGTGGCGCACCAGCGCCGGCAGCGTGCCGCCCATCAGCAGCGTGGGCACCACCAGGGACAGCGAGGACACGAGCAGGCGTGGCGCCACCCGCAGGCCCTCCGGCACGTGGGGCGCCAGGGCCAGCCACAGGTGCTCCAGCGCCCCCAGGACGTACGGGAACGCCAGCGCGTACAGGCCCACGCCCAGCTCCAGCACGCCGTAGAGGGCCAGGGGGTTCTTCACCCGGTCCGCTGTCCGCCCGAAGACAAACGCCCCCAGCGCCAGGCCCCCCATGAACGTGGCCAGCACGACGGCGTGCGCCTGGCCGCTGTTGCCCAGCACGTTCCCCAGGTATTTGGACCAGACCAGCTCGTAGACGAGCGCCGTGGCCCCGGACAGGAACAGAAGGGCGGCCACAAGGTTCTTCGGAGGACGTGCGGTGCTGGTCATAAGGACAGCGCTCGACGTTAACCGGTATGTTTCAGGTCCACCAATGAACGCCCATCTCCTGCAAGCCGCGCAGCTCGCCTGGTCTCACCACCTCCGGGTGACACGCGCCGATGGTGACTGCGCCCAGGTGCTGCGCCGCGACGCCAAGGTGCTCGTGGGCATGCCCCTGCACACCGCGCTCGGGGTTCCACAAGAGCGCGCCCGCGAACTGGATGCGCGAGCGCGCGAGGACCGCCGCGCGGTGGAGTTCGTCACCGTCTCCGCGGGAGGCCCCGCCGGCAACCCGCCCCCCATCCACCTGCGGCTCGTGCTGGGCATGGACGGCGAGGAGGCCGCCGCGGGCGTGCTCGACCTGGGCTCCGTGCTGGAGGGCGCCCCGCCGGTGCAGATCTCCAAGCTGTCCTCGTCGCTCAGCCATGAGATCCGCAACCCGCTCTCCTCCGTGAAGATGGCGGTGCAGACGCTGGCCCGGAACACCGGCCTGTCGGACCGGGACAAGCGGCGGCTCACCATCGCCAACCGTGAGATCCGGACCATGGAGCGCATGCTCTGGCTGCTCTCCGAGTACGGCCGCGAGAGCGTCGCGAACCTGGACGCCCACGCCCTGCGCTCGGTCGTCCAGGAAGCGACCGCCATGGTGGCCCCGGAGCTGGCCGAGCGCCGCATCGAGGTGGATGTGAAGGAAGAGGCGGACCTGCCCCGCGTGAGGGTGGATCCCAACCGGTTGAGGCCCGTGCTCGCTCAAGTCCTGCTCAACGTGGCCATGGGCCTGCCAGAAGAAGGCCGCGTCCAGGTGACGCTGCGCCAGGACGACCCCGGCCACGTCAGCCTCATCCTGGATGATCCGGCCGCGGCCCTGCCTCCGGAGGACCGGGGCACGCTGTTCGACCCCTTCGGCTCGCGGCTGGCGCGGGGCGCGGGGCTGTCCCTGGCCGCCCTGCGGCGGGTGATGACGGGTGTGGGGGGCGACGTGGCGGCCCAGGGGAGCGCGGAACCGGGGATGGTGTTCACGCTGACGTTCGCCGCCTGAGGACCCCATGGAGACCCTCCTCATCGTCGACGATGACGTGTCGCTGCTCGAAACCCTCACGATGCACTTCGAGGAGATCGAGCAGGACGACGGGCAGCCGCGCTACCAGGTGGTGACGGCCACCAGCGCCGCCGCGGGCCTCAAGGCCGCCCAGGAGAACATGCCCAGCGTGGTCATCCTGGACATGATGCTCCCGGACCGCACGGGCCTGGAGATCATCGAGGAGATGAAGACCCTGTGCGGCGACGCGCGCATCATCCTCGTCACCGCCTACCACGACATGGAGACGACCATCCGGGCCATGAAGGCCGGTGCGTTCGACTACATCCACAAGCCCTTCCCGGACCCGGCCGCCCTGGACCTCGTCGTGGAGCGCGCGCTGGAGTACCGCCAGCTGTCGCGCCGCGCGGATGAGGTCCACCGCGAGAACGCCGTCGTCCGCCTGGGCGACATCGTGGGCACCAGCCCGTCCATGCAGCAGCTGGTGAAGGAGATTGGCAAGGTGACGGGCAGCACCGCGACGGTGCTGATCAACGGCGAGAGCGGCACCGGCAAGGAGCTCATCGCCCGCGTCATCCACAACTACTCCTACGACGAGCCCCGCCCCTTCATCGGCATCAACTGCTCCGCCATCGTGGACACGCTCCTGGAGAGCGAGCTGTTCGGCCACGAGAAGGGCGCCTTCACCGGCGCGGTGTCCGGCAAGCCCGGCAAGTTCGAGCTGGCCGAGGACGGCACCGTGTTCCTGGATGAGATTGGCGACATGTCGCTGATGCTCCAGGCGAAGCTGTTGCGCGTGCTCCAGGAGCGCGAGTTCGAGCGCGTGGGTGGCGTCAAGCGCGTGAAGCTGCGCGCCCGCGTCATCGCCGCCACGCACCGACACCTCGCGGAAGAGGTGTCCCAGGGGCGCTTCCGCGAGGACCTCTACCAGCGCCTCAAGGTCATCACCCTCGTCATTCCGCCGCTGCGCGAGCGCCGCGAGGACATCTCCCTGCTGGTGAAGCACCTGCTGGAGCGCATCAACGAGAAGGTGCACAAGCGCGTCACCCGCGTGCCCCACGAGGTGATGGAGCGCCTCACCCTGCTGCCCTGGCGCGGCAACGTGCGCGAGCTGGAGAACGTCCTCACCCGCGCCGTGGTGCTGGCGCCCGGTGACGTGCTCCGGGGTGACGACCTGCCCGCCCTGGAGGCGAACCCCTCAGGCCCCCTGGACGCCCAGCGCGGGGGAGGACCGGGCGCCGCCAGCGGCATGTTCGCCGCCCCCGCCGTGGACGACGTGAGCCTCATCCCCACGCTGGAAGAGGCCGAACGGCAGCTCATTGCCCGGGCAATGGCCGTCACCAAGGGACACAAGGGACGCACGTGTCAGATCCTGGGCATCAGCCGTCCCACGCTTGAACGAAAGCTTCAAAAGTTCGGTCTCGCACAGGGGCAGGGTCCACAGGTGCACCCTTATCCGGTGAAGGATGCTTCCTGACACTGTCCCAGCCCGGACAAACCGGTGTCCCTATTGAACGTTTCGTTCAAAGTGATCAGACTGTTTGAACGTTCTGTTTCAGGTTTTGGACACAGTTGGGGGGGGCAAACCGGGGTGTAGCGCTAAGTACCCGGCATTCCTCGAACTGTTCCCCTGGGAATAGTTCGAGTGCTCATGGCACGCCTCTTGGAAAGGGCAAGGTCCGTCCGCAGCAGCAGCAGCGACCAACCTTCCCCATCCCTTTCCGTCTTCCCAGGAGACTCCCATGCACGGCTTCAACCGCCCCCTCGGCCCCATCGGTTCCAACGTCGTGGCGCCGCTGCAGGCGACGTCGTCCGGCATGATGGTGACCGCGAACAAGCTGGTCCCTGGCCAGGAAGCCATCGACTTCAAGGGCTACTTCAAGGTCGAGTCCTTCCCGCACAACTCGACCATCTACCGCCCCGGCGACACGTCGGACCGCGTGTACCTGCTGAAGTCCGGCCGCGTGCGCCTGATGCGCATTGGCAAGAACAGCACCCGCTCGGTGGTGTCCATCCTGCGCCCGGGCGACCTGTTCGGCGAGCTGTTCCGCCCGGAAGGCACGCCCATCGAGGAGATGGCCGTGGCGGCGGGCGAGGCCGAGGTGTGGAGCATCGAGGGCCGCGACTTCCGCGCCCAGCTGGAGGCCCGCCCGGCCCTGGCGGTGGACGTGGTGCGCGCCTACGCGGACCGCGTGCGCTCGCTGCGCAAGCGCGTCCTGGGTCTGACCTTCAAGGAGGTGCCGGCCCGGCTGGCGGACACCCTGCTCACGCTGGTGGAGGCGCACGGCGAGCGCTGCCCGCACGGTGGTGAGACGGACCTGCGCGGGATTACGCAGCAGGACCTGGCGGACCTGGTGGGCGCCTCGCGCTCCTTCGTGTCCACGCTCATCAACGAGATGAAGCGCGAGGGCGTGCTCGGCAACGTCGGCCGCATCCTCTGCGTGCGCGACCAGAAGGCCCTGCGCAAGCTGGCGTCCAAGGAGAAGTAGACCCCACGTCCCTTCAAGGGGAACGTGACGTCCAACGGGCCTGACCGCGAGAGCATCCGCGGCCGGGCCCGTGGTGTTTTGAAGCGCACGGCGCTGTTCAGAACGTGAAGCCCAGGCCGAACTCGGGGGTGAAGCCGAGGGGCATCCCCAGCGGGGCGACCTCGGAGTCCAGGTTGAGGTAGCGCACCCCGCCGCGCAGCATGAGGCCGCCCAGGTGCAGCGCGAGCCCTCCGCGCGCGTCCAGCTGCTGGTAGGGCCCGGGCGTCATCTGCAGGCGCCCCTCCACATCCAGGGGGCCCAGGAGGCACGCCTCCACGGACATGCCCAGGCTGGGGGCCACGTAGACGCGCCCGGGCGCGTCCAGGGTGGAGACGCCGGCTTCCACGCGCAGGCGCAGGTCCTCCCGGACGAGGGGGGAGTACGTCACGTGCATCTCCCCCAGGGTGCGCGTGTCGCGGTACGCCGAGGTGTCCCACGTCCCCGACAGCCGCGACAGCCGCAGGTCCATGCCGAAGCGCTGGGCCTCCCAGCCGAGGTCGAAGTCCACGCCCGTGCCGCCCCTGAGGGGTGACACCAGCACGCCCATGCGCAAGGAGAACGGCACGGCGTGCCGCAGCGAATTGCGCTGGGGCGGTGCGTCCGGAGCCACCATGTCGTGGCCGTGGTGGGTGCCCGTGTTGGCGATGGCCTCCCCCATGCCCCGGAACAGCAGCTCGAAGACGGCGCCCAGGATGACGGAGACGGCATCGCTGGACGCGCTCGAGTTGAACTCGAAGCTGTCGTCCGTGGAGGACACGGTCGTCGTCTTGGATGAACGGTTCTTGTTCTCGTCGTCCTTCTTCGAATCGCCGTCCCTGTCCGAACCGATGGCGGTCGCCTCGTGGACGGGCTTCGACGCTTCGTGGGAGTCCGAGCGCTTGCCGAAGCGGGCCTCGGCGGGAGGCGCGGCGAGCAGGCCCACGAGGAGCCCTCCGCCCAGCACGACCTTGGGTAACGACATGGGGTGAGCCCCCTCGGGGAGACACGGCCGGCCCGACCGTCCCTCACATGTCGCATTCAAATCCCGGGGGCCCACGGGAAGTCAATCGCGAGCCCTCGTGACACCAGAAGCCGCGTCCAGGACAGGTGCATCGCGGCACCCGTCCGGCGGCTGTTCTCGACGGGCATCGAAGCGTGGCGGGGCGCGTTGAGCGCTTGCCCTCGGACGGGGGGCCGCACAGCATGCGCGACCATCGTGCCCGTCCCGACCGAAGCCCAGAGCCCGCATCGCACGTACACCAACCGCCGCGCCACCGCCCAGGCGGACCTGACGGAGCTGGACCGCGTCAGCGCCAGGTACGCCAACCTGCGCACCGTGGCCTTCGTGGCGGCGCTCGTCGTGGCCGCGCTGACGCTGATCGGCCGGCTGCCCAAGCCCTGGTGGTGGGCGGCGGCCGGGGCGCTCGCCGTCTATGGCGTGCTGGCGGTGCTGCACCATCAGGTGTTCTTGAAGGAGCAGCGCGCGCGCCTCTTCGTGCTGCTCAACGAGCGCGGCCTGGCGCGACTGGAGGGCGGCTGGCATTCGTTCACGGACACGGGGGAGCGGTTCCTCTCCCCCAACCATCTCTACGCCACGGACCTGGATGTCTTTGGTCAGGGCAGCCTCTTCCAGCTGATCAATGAGACGGCGACACGCGCGGGCGAGGAGCGGCTGGCGGCGTGGCTGTCCGCGCCCGCCACCGCGGAGACAGTGGTGACCCGGCAGGGCGCCGCGCGAGAGCTGGCCCCGCGCGTGGACTTCCGCCAGGACCTCTGCGTGGACGCTCGCGTGGTGGCGAAGGACAAGGCGGACCCGGCCCTCTTCATCCAGTGGGCGGAGGCCGGCCCTTCCCTGGATGCCATCCGCTGGTCACGCCCCCTGGCCATCCTGCTGCCCCTGGTGACGCTCACCCTCTTCATCCTGGGCACGGTCGGCCTGATTCCGGACAGCCTCGTCTGGCTGGGGCTGCTCGCGCAGCTGGGCATCGCGGTGGCCACGCGCCGGACGCTGCGGCAGATGGATGAAGGCGTGGAGCGAGGAGAGCGCGGCTTCGTGCGCTATGCATCCCTCTTCGAACGCGTGGAGAAGCAGACCTTCGAGCATCCGCGCCTGAAGCAGCTCCAGTCCGGCCTGACGGCGCAGGGGGGTCCTCCGGTGTCCGCGCTGTTCCAGCGCTTCAGCCGGCTGTACTCGCTCATCGAGTTCAAGCGGCACCAGTTCCACCCCCTGGTCCACTGGCTCACGCTCTGGGACATCCACGCCCTCTTCGCGCTGGAGAACTGGCGCGCCGCCCACGGCCGCGACGTGCGCCAGTGGTTCGAGGGGCTCGCGGAATTGGAGGCCCTCTGCTGCCTGGGAGGCCTTGCCCATGACCGCCCTGCGTTCACCTGGCCGCAGATGCAGGCCGAGGGCCCGAGCGTGGAGGCCACCGCGCTGGGACATCCGCTGCTGGACGCGCCCGTGCCCAACGACGTGTCCCTGCCCGGCCCGCGCCACGCGCTGCTGATTACGGGCTCCAACATGAGCGGCAAGACGACGCTGATGCGCGCGCTGGGTGCGAACGTGGTGCTGGCGCTGGCGGGCGCGCCCGTGGCCGCGGCGTCGTTCCGGCTGTCCCCGGTGCAGGTGCTCACCAGCATGCGCGTGAAGGACTCGCTGGAGCGCGGCGTGTCGTACTTCCACGCGGAGGTGCTGCGGCTGAAGATGGTGCTGGACGCGGCGGCGGCCGCGAAGGGCCAGGCCCTCTTCCTGCTGGACGAGATCCTGCTGGGCACCAACACCCGCGAGCGCCAGATTGCCTCACGTGAAGTGCTGCGGCTGCTGCTCGCCTCCGGCGCGTGTGGCGCGGTGACGACGCATGATTTGTCGCTGGCGGTGCTCGCGGACGAGCCGGGCTCGCACGTGGTGAACGTCCACTTCCGCGACCACCTGGAGGAAGGGAAGATGGTGTTCGACTACCGGCTCCGGCAGGGGGTGGTGGACACCACCAACGCGCTGCGGGTGCTGCGCCTGGCGGGCGTCCCGGTGAACGACCCGGACGCCCCGGCCTCCTGACAGTCCCCTCCGCGCCCCCTTGAAGCCACCAGGGGGCGCGAAGCGGAAGCGGATTACTTCGCCAGCTCCACCAGCGCCGCGGCACCCATGCCGCCGCCGATGCACATGCTCACCACGCCGTAGCGGCCGTCCCGGCGCTTCAGCTCGCGCAGGATGGTGGCCACCATGCGCGCACCGGACACACCCAGCGGGTGGCCCAGGGCGATGGCGCCGCCGTTCGGGTTCACCTTGTCCTGGGGGATGCCCAGCTCACGGATGCAGTGCAGCGCCTGCGCCGCGAAGGCCTCGTTGAGCTCGAACACGCTGATGTCTTCCACCTTCAGCTTGTTGCGCTCCAGCAGCTTGCGGATGGCGGGCACCGGGCCCACGCCCATGATTTCGGGCGGCACGCCGGCGACCACGTAGTCCACGAAGTAGCCTAGCGGCTTGATGTTGAGCTCCTTCGCCTTCTCCTCGCTCATCACCACCGCGGCCGCCGCGCCGTCCGTCAGCGGCGACGCGTTGCCCGCCGTCACCACGCCCTTGGCGTTGAAGGCCGGGCGCAGCTTGGCCAGGCCCTCCACCGTCGTCTCCGGGCGCAGGATGGTGTCCACCGTGACGGTCACCTGCTTCTGGGTGCCGTCCTCGTCGAACATCGTGGTGGTGACGGGGAAGATCTCCTCCTTGAACTTCCCCTGCTCGCGGGCCGTGGCCGCGCGGCGCTGAGACTCGGCGGCGAACTTGTCCGCGTCCTCACGGGTGACGTTGTAGCGGGAGGCGATGTTCTCCGCCGTCGCACCCATGGAGGTGTAGACCTCCGGCAGCTTCTGCATGATCTCCGGGTTGGCGGAGACCTTGTTGCCGCCCATGGGCACCATGGTCATGGACTCGGTGCCACCGGCCACGGCCACCTGGAGCATGCCGGACTTGATGCCCTGCGCCGCCTGCGCCACGGACTGCACGCCGGAGGAACAGAAGCGGTTGATGGTCAGACCCGGAACGGTGTCCGGCAGGCCGGCGAGCAGGCTCGCGTTGCGGGCCACGTTCATGCCCTGCTCCGCCTCCGGCATGGCACAGCCCATGATGACGTCCTCCACGTCCGCCGGCTTCAAGCCAGGGACCTGGGCGACGGCCTCCTTGATGGCAAGGGCCGCGAGCGTATCCGGCCGCGTGTCCTTGAACTCTCCCTTGTGGGCGCGGGTGAAGGGGGTGCGCACCGCGCTGGCAATCACGACTCGACCGGACATTTTAGATGTCTCCCTGCCCGGACAGCGTCCGGGCGTGCTTCGGAATTCGCGTCTGGAAAACCATTGGGTAAACGCCTCGCGCTAGTTGCGCAGCGGCTTGCCCTTCTCGAGCATGAACATCATGCGGTCCTGGGTCTTCTCCTCGCCGATGAGGCTCAGGAACGCCTCCATCTCCAGCTCCAGCAGCTTCTCCTCGGTCACCAGCACGGAGGGGCTCGTGTCACCACCGGACAGCACGCGCGCCAGCTTCTGGGCGATCTTCCGGTCGTGGGCGCTGATCTGATTATTGAGCTGCATGTCGTACAGCATCATGTCGATGGTGGCCGCGCCGTTGGGGCCCGGCAGCCGGAAGCGCGTGGGACGCGGCGGGCGGAAGCCGCCGTTCGCGAGGCCCAGCACGCGCGACTTCGCGTCTGACAGCAGGAAGTCGCGGTTGCCCGTGATGCCGTCCTGCTGCGACAGGAAGCCCATCTCGCGCGCCTCTTCCGCGCTCGTGGCCACCTTCGCCATGCCGATGGCGAGGAACACCTTCTTGAGGAAGGGCAGCGAGTCGAAGTCCTTGTCCGCCGCGTAGCCGCCGAACACGTTGCGCAGCAGCATCATGGTGCCGCCGCCGCCCGGGATGAGGCCCACGCCCACTTCCACGAGGCCCATGTACAGCTCCGCGCTGGCCTGCACCGCGTTGCCACCCATGGTGACCTCCGCGCCGCCGCCCAGCGTGAGGTTGAAGGGCGCCGTCACGACGGGCACGGGGCTGTAGCGCATGCGCTGGTTGGCCGCCTGGAACGCGGACGCCATCTTGCGGATGGAGTCGAAGTCCTCGCTCTTGGCCGCCATCAGCATGGCCATGATGTTCGCGCCGGCGGAGAAGTTGGAGCCGTCGTTGCCAATCACGAGGCCCTTGAAGTTCTTCTCCGTCTCATCCAGCGCGGTGTTCATCATCGCGATGATGTCATCGTCGATGGAGTTCATCTTGGAGTGGAACTCCAAGAGCGTGACGCCGTCGCCCATGTCCCACAGCGACGCGCTGTCGTTGCCGGTGATCTTCTTGTTGCCGCGCTTCAAGTACTCCACGCGGGACGTGCGCGCGTTCTCCACCACCGGCTTCACGGACTTGGACGGGATGTCCCAGTAGGTGTCGCGGCCGTCCTGCACGCCGTAGAAGGACGTGCGGCCCTTGGCCAGCATCTCCTCCACCCAGGCGGCGGGCTTGAGGCCCAGCGCCTTCATGCGCTCCACGCCCTTCTGGACACCGTAGGCGTCCCAGACCTCGAAGGGCCCCAGGTCCCAGCCGAAGCCCCAGCGCACGCCGCGGTCCACGTTGACCAGGTCGTCGGCGATCTCCGGGATGCGGCGGCTGGAGTACGCCAGCACGTCCAGGGTGACGCGCTCGGCGAACTTGCCGGCCTTGTCGTCCGCGTTCATCACGGACGCCACGCGCTCCTTGACGTTCTCGATGTCCTTCGCGGCGCCCAGCGAGTCGAAGCGCACCTTGGCCTGCGGCCGGTACTCCAGCGTCTTCAGGTCCAGCGCGAGGATGTCCTTGCCACCGGAGGAGCGGTCCTTCTTGTAGAAGCCGCCGCCGCTCTTGTCGCCCAGCATCTTCTTCTCCACCATCTTCTGGAGGAAGTCCGGGGCGGCGAAGACGTTGCGCTCTTCGTCGTGCGTCAGCGTGTCGTAACAGTTCTTCGCCACGTGGGTGAACGTGTCCAGGCCCACGATGTCCGCGGTGCGGAACACGGCGGACTTGGGACGGCCCATGGCCGGGCCAAAGATCTTGTCCACCTCTTCGATGGTCATCTCCGTCTTCTGCATCTCGGAGATGGTCCGCATCATCCCGTACACGCCGATGCGGTTCGCGATGAAGTTGGTGGTGTCCTTGCCGTAGACGATGCCCTTGCCCAGGACCTCTTCACCGAACTTGTGGATGGCCTTCACGACCTCCGGGCTCGTCTCCTGGCCCGCCACGAGCTCCAGGAGCTTCATGTAGCGCACGGGGTTGAAGAAGTGCGTGACGAGGAAGTTCTTCTTGAACTCCGCGCCGCGGCCTTCGGTCATGCCCACGATGGAGAGGCCGGAGGTGTTGGAGGAGATGATGGCGTCCTTGCGGGCGTGCTTCTCCACCTTGGCGAACAGGGCCTGCTTGACGGACAGGTCCTCCTTCACCACCTCGATGATCCAATCACACTCGCCCAGGCGCGCGAGGTCGTCTTCCAGGTTGCCCACTTCAATGGCCGCGAGCACCTGCTCGGACACGATGGGGCTGGGCTTCGCCTTGCGCAGGTTCGCGATGGCGCCCTGTGCGAACTTGTTGCGGAACGCCTTGGAAGCGGTGTCCTCGCCCGGAGCAGCCTGGGGAGGAACGATGTCCAGCAACAGGGCGCGCACGCCGGAGTTGGCCAGATGCGCGGCGATGCCGCTGCCCATCACGCCAGCGCCAAGCACCGCCACTTTTCGGATCCGGGTCGTCATCGGAAATCGGCTCCCATGAAAGGAAGTAGGGGACTGCACAAATGTAGGCGATTGACCCGGAAGTCAACCGGCATTGCCGTCGGGTGTGCTCGCCAGGAGGTCGGCTCCCCGACTACAAGTCGGGCCCCATGGCTCGCCTCGACCCGCACTCGTACAACGACAGCACGCAGCCTGAGACCGAAACGCTGGACTGGAAGGCCCGCGTCGATTTCCGGACGCGCCGCCTGCACGCGGAGGCCACGCTGACGCTCAAGGAGGCGTCAGCAGGTCCCCTCGACCTGGACACCCGCGACCTGGACATCCGCGGCGTGGTGGATGCCCAGGGTCGCCCCTTGCCCTACATCCTCTCCCCTCCTGAACCCATCCTCGGCAGCCGGCTTCGCATCGAGCTGCCCGCGGGGGTGAAGCAGCTGACGGTGCGCTACCGGACGTCACCGGAGGCGAGCGCGCTGCAGTGGCTGACGCCGTCGCAGACAGCGGGCGGGCAGCAGCCGTTCCTGTTCAGCCAGTGCCAGGCCATCCACGCGCGCAGCGTGGTGCCGCTGCAGGACACGCCGCGCATCCGCATCCGCTACCGCGCGTCCCTGCGGGTGCCCAAGCAGCTCAAGTCCGTGATGGCGGCGTCGTTCGTGGCGCGCGAGGAGCACGGCGTGGAGGCGGAGGAGCACTACGAGATGCCGCAGCCGGTGCCTCCGTACCTGCTGGCGTTCGCGGTGGGCAGCCTCACGTCCAAGGAGCTGGGGCCGCGCTCTCGCGTGTGGGCGGAGCCGGAGGCGCTGGAGGACGCGGCGGACGAGTTCGCGGGCGTGGACGACATGCTCAAGGCCGCGGAGTCGCTCTTCGGGCCGTACGACTGGGAGCGCTTCGACCTCTTGCTGATGCCGCCGTCGTTCCCCTACGGCGGCATGGAGAACCCGCGCCTGACGTTCCTCACGCCCACGCTCATCGCGGGGGACAAGAGCCTGGTGAACGTGGTGGCGCACGAGCTGGCGCACTCGTGGACGGGCAACCTGGTGACGAACGCGTCCGCGGAGCACTTCTGGCTGAACGAAGGCTTCACCGTC
The DNA here is from genome assembly GCF_003668895.1 of Corallococcus sp. AB045. NCBI lineage: Bacteria > Pseudomonadati > Myxococcota > Myxococcia > Myxococcales > Myxococcaceae > Corallococcus > Corallococcus sp. AB045. The sequence continues at coordinate 2,368 of NZ_RAWN01000070.1, read as the reverse complement.
TTCGCGGAGCGCCGCATCCTGGAGGCGCTGGCGGGGCCGGAGGTCGCGGCGCTGCACGCGGCCCTGGGGCGCCGTTCGCTGGATGAAGCGCTGCACCACTTCCGCGCGCACCCGCAGCTCACCGCGCTGCGCACGCACCTGTCCGGTGTGGATCCGGACGAAGCCTTCTCCCAGATTCCCTACGAGAAGGGCTACCTGCTGCTGCGCGCGATGGAGGACGCGGTGGGCCGTCCCATGTTCGACGGCTTTTTGCGCCGCTACCTGGCGAAGTACCGCTTCCAGGCGCTCACCACGGAGGAGTTCGTCCGCTTCACGGAAGCCGAGCTGCCGGGTGCCCTGGCGAAGGTGGACGCGGACGCGTACCTGAACCGGCCCGGCGTGCCGCCAGGCGCGCCCCGGCCCACCTCCGCGCGGCTGGAGGCGCTGGAGAAGCTGCGAGGGACGGTGCCTTCGCGGCAGGACACGAAGGACTGGACGCCCACCGAGTGGCAGCTCTTCCTGGAGTCCATGCCGGCGGACACGTCCCAGGACGTCTTCCGCGAGCTGGACGCGAGGTACTCGCTCACGGGCAGCCGCAATTCGGAGGTGCTGGTGGCGTGGCTGGTGGCGGCGCTGCGCGCGGGCTTCGATGCTCCGCTCGGCCGGGCCGAGGAGTTCCTCGGCGAGGTGGGCCGGATGAAGTACCTGAAGCCGCTCTACAGCGTGCTCGCCTCGTCGCGCGACCACCACAAGGTGGCGCGCGCGGCGTTCGAGAAGAACGGGGCGAGGTATCACCCCATCGCGCGGCAGGGAGTCGAGCTCATCCTCACCCGCGCGTGAGACGCGGGGCTACTTGAGGGTCGCGTCCAGGCGCTTCTTGGACAGGGCCAGGTACTCCGGGTTCATGTCGATGCCCACGTAGCGGTGGCCGTGCTTCAGGGCGGCCACGCCGGTGGTGCCGCTGCCGTTGAAGGGGTCCAGGATGAGCGAGTTCTCCGGGCAGCTCGCCTCCAGGATGCGCTCCAGCAGGGCCACCGGCTTCTGCGTGGGGTGGCTGCCGAAGGCCTTCTCCTCGCCGCGCGGGGCCGTCTGCGTCCACATGCGGCCGGCGCCGTCGGCGGTGAGCTCCTCGTCACCGTTGCGCGGCAGGTTCCACACGTCGCGCATCTGCTTGCCGCCGTTCTCCGCCTTCATGCGCTGGTAGTTGAAGACGTGCTTCAGCTTGCCGCCGGACGACGGCGAGGCCCAGATGAGCAGCTCCGTGGAGTGCGTGAAGTAGCGGCACGCCAGGTTGGGGCTCGCGTTGGGCTTGTACCAGGTGACGGTGTTGAGCAGCTTGTAGCCCAGCTTCTGCATGGCGAAGCCGGCGTTGAAGATGACGTGCTGGGTGCCGCTCACCCACAGCGTGCCGGTGGGGCGCAGCAGGCGCTGGCAGGCGGCGAGCCACTTGGTGGTGAAGGCGTGGTCCTCCTCCACTCCGCGGGACACGTCCCACTGGCCCTTCGCCACGGAGACGCGCTTGCCGCCCTTGCAGGTGGTGCCGCCGTTGGAGAGGAAGTACGGCGGGTCCGCGAAGATGAGGTCGAAGGACTGCTCGGGCAGCTGGGCCATCAGCTCCAGGCTGTCGCCCTGCAGCAGTGTGTAGGCCTCCCCGCGCTTCGCGAAGACGCTGTCGTTCTGGGAGCGTCGGACAATCTTCAGGGCAGGGGCAGCAGCTTCCGCGAACATCACGCCTCCGTCTTTGGGACAGACGTCTTCAGGGACGCGGCGGACTGTGCGGTCAGTTGGGTGCTACGTCGAATTTCTGGCCTGTAATTGGCTGTAGCACCGAAAGCGCGCGTGAAAATTTGACGAGCGCCCGAGGTTGAAACACCGCGAGCAGGGCGGGGAGCGCCTCTGTCTTTCGAGGCCCTCCACGACCCTGCTCGTGGGGTGCTGCGGATGCTGTGGAGCCGAAGGACTACGCCTTCTCGGGCTCGGCGGCCTTGGCGCCCTTCTTGGCGGCCGGCGCGTTGTTCGCGTACTTCTTCTTGAAGCGGTCGATGCGGCCGGCCGTGTCCAGCAGCTTGTACTTGCCGGTGAAGAACGGGTGGCAGTTCGAGCAGACTTCCACGCTGAACGAGCCGCGGGTGGACTTGGTCTCGACGATGTTGCCGCACGCGCAGGTGATGCGGGAGGGCGGGTAGACCGGGTGCATGTCGGGCTTCATGGCTTCTCTCCAGTGCGCCTTGCCCCCACCCAGGATGGGAGGGAGGTCCAGCGTTGTAGTGGGTCGGGGCTTATAGCTACCGCCCCGGCCTTTCTCAAGGATGCGCGTCCGGACCGGGGGTTTCTCCTCGGGGACGCCTCCCCTGGGGCCGGCTGGCGGCCAGCCAGGGGAGCGGGAGCT
>NZ_RAWN01000069.1:0-44153 GCF_003668895.1 Corallococcus sp. AB045 | reverse complement strand
GCTCCGGGCTCGGTGGGCACGGCAGGCACGGCGACGCCGGCCCCCTCGGCGCCGCCCCGGCCGTCCGGTGCGCCAGCGCCAGGCTTCACGCCAGGGGCCGCGTCACGTCCGCCGCCCCGGGGTCCCGGGATGGGTGGACCGCCGCGCGCGGGTGGGCCTCCGGGCCGCTTCGCGCCGCGCCCCAGCACGCCGCGTCCGCCTCCCACGCCGGAGCAGATCCTGGCGCTGGCCACGCGCGAGCACGTGCCGGCGCGCATCGCCAAGGGTGAGCTGGAAGGGAAGATGAAGGCGCGCATCTGGCGCAAGCTGCACGCCGAGGAGGCGAAGCGCTTCGACCAGGTCTACGAGCTGATGGGCCAGACGCCGGGCCTGTCGCTGGGAGACGCGTTCGGCATCCTCCAGAGCGGCCTCACCGTGCAGGAGTTCATGGCGCGCAAGGAGCGCAGCCAGCGCAAGGCGGCCATCAAGCAGGCGCGCGGCCAGGTGGACAACGCGCTCGTCGCGGACTTCCTGGGCGCCTTCATCGAGCAGAAGACCGAGCTGTCGGTGGTGCTGGCGGAGCGGTCGCTGCTGGACACGCTGCTGGCGGAGGAGGCCATCGCCTTCACCTTCGAGCGCACGGGCCGGCTGGAGAAGCTCCAGGTGGTGCTCATCGCGCGCAGGGGTGACTGGGAGCGGCTGATGCCGACCCTGGAGCGCGACGCGAAGCTCACGCAGAAGCCGGCGCAGGTGGCACGGCAGCCGGACAAGCGCCCGTATTCGGACCCCCGGCCGTTCCTGCCGCACATCGGGCAGACGGTGAAGCTGGTGCTGCGCAACGGCATCACGGTGGAGGCGCCGCTCCTGCGCGTGGGCCGCTTCGACGTGCTGCTGGGTGAGCCCGGGCACGAGCTGTTCATCCCGCTGCACGCGCTCCTGCGCTTCGAGGCGCCCCCGGCCCCCGCCGAGGACGCTTCCGACGACGAGGCCGGTTCGACGCCCGACGCCGAGGGCTGAAAGCGGCTCGCGGTGCCGTTACTTCCGGGCGGCCCTGCCTTCATGGCGGGCCGCCCGTGTCCTTCCTCCCCCTGGAGACTCCATCCATGCGCCCCTTCTTCTCCCGCATCATCAAGCCCTGGCTCGCGCTCACCGCGGCGGCGGTCCTCGCGGGGGCGTCGCAGCAGGCGTGCACCAAGGAGTCCTCCGCGAAGGAGCCGGGCGCGCCCGCCGCACAGGAGGTGGGACGGCGGGAGAACGGCGTGCACGTGGTGGAGCTGGCCGTCACGGAGAAGGGCTACGAGCCCTCGCCGGTGCAGCTCAAGAAGGGCGAGCCGGTGAAGCTGGTGGTGACACGCAAGACGGACCTGACGTGCGCCACCGAGCTCGTGATGGACGAGTATCAAATCGACACGAAGCTGCCCCTGAACACGCCGGTGGACATCACCTTCACGCCGAACCAGTCCGGGACGCTGAAGTACGGCTGCGCGATGGGGAAGATGATCGCCGGCACGTTCGTGGTGGACTGAGGCCCCGGCCTCCTCTTCCGGAGCCTTCCGCATGCGCCCGTCCTCCCGCCGAATCCTCGTGCTCACCGTGGCCGCGGTCCTCGTGGGGGTGACGCAGTTGGCGTGCTCGAAGGAGCCCGCCGCCGCGAAGGCGCCGGAAGCGGACGAGCACCGGGAACGCCACGGCTACACGGCCATCCAGGAAGAGGGGCACCTGGTGAACGGGACGCTGATGCTGGAGCTGTCCGTCACGGAGAAGGGCTTCGAGCCCTCCTCGCTGGTCCTGCTCCACAAGGACAAGCCGGTGACGCTGCTGGTGACGCGCAGGACGGAGGCGACATGCGCCACCTCGCTGGTGATGGCCGACCAGGGCATTGACGTGAAGCTGCCGCTGAACACGCTGGTGGAGATTGCCTTCACGCCCCGTCGGTCCGGGATGCTCCATTACGGGTGCCCGACGGGAGATACCACCGGCCGCTTCTACGTGCAGTAGCGCCCCGCTCCGTTAACTGGCGATGTCCGCCCGGGCGGGTAGGCTCACGCGCCTGCATGGGCAGCTCGGAGCTCTTCACCCGGCACGTCTTCCTGGACCTCGAAACGACGGGGCTCGATCCCCGCGTGGACGAGGTCATCGAGGTGGGCTGCCTCTTCTTCGAGCACGGCCGGGAGGTGGACCGCTTCTCCCAGCTGTATTCGGCCTCGCGCCCGCTGAACCTCACCATCCGCCGGCTCACCGGCCTCTCCGACGCGCAGCTCTCCGGACAGCCCCGCTTCGACTCGGAGCGCGCCCAGCTTCGTGAGCGGCTCAAGGGCTGGACGGTGGTGGCGCACAACGCCCCGTTCGAGAAGGGCTTCCTGCCGGACGTGCTCGGCGGTGTGCCGGTGCTCGACTCGTGCGAGCTCATGCACTACCTGCACCCGGAGCTGCCCAGCCACTCGCTGGAGTCGCTGATGCGGTGGGCGAAGCTGGGCTCACAGCAGCCGCACCGGGCGCTCCACGACTGCGTGGCGGTGCACGCGGTGCTGGTGCACGCGCTGGATGGCTGCGTGCGTGACGGGCGCGCGGAGGACGTGGCGGACCTGCTGGCCACGATGGACCCCAGGGCCCGCGCGGCACTGGGGCCCACTCCGCTGCTGGATGCCCTGTCCGAAGAGGACGCACGCGACCTGGCGATGGACGCGGAGGCGCGCCCGCTGCTGGAGCTGCTCTCGCGGCTGTGGGAGGCGTGCCGAGCCACGCCTACGCCGCTGAACCTGGAGACGACGGGCGGCTTCCTGCGCGCGCGGCCGGAGCGCAAGCGCGCGAATGGCGGCAGGCCTCCCCCGGAGCCCGAGCTGGACGCGACGCCGCTGCCGGTGCGTCCGGAAGAGGTGGCCCAGGTCCTGGGGCCCGGCGGCGCGCTGGAGCGGGGCGGCGGGTTCCTGTCGCGGCCCGCCCAGTTGGAGATGGCGCAGGCGGTGGCGCGCACGCTGTCGGACGGCGGGCAGGTGGCGGTGGAGGCCGGCACGGGCACGGGCAAGTCGCTGGCGTACCTCACGCCCGCGGCGCTGTTCGCCGCTCGCAACGGGCTGAAGGTGGGCGTGGCGCCGCACACGAAGACGCTCCAGGACCAGCTCCTGGAGAAGGACCTGCCCCGGCTGCACCAGGCCACGGGCGGCGCATTCGGCTATGCGCTGCTCAAGGGCCAGACGAACTACCTGTGCCGCCGCCGCGCGCTGGAGGCCACGCGCGTGGAGCCGGGGATGAACCACACGGCGCGGGCGCCCCGGGCCTATGTGCGCGCGTACCTGCGGCGCAGCGTGGACGGAGACCTGGACCGGCTGAGCCACTGGTTCCGCGAGCGCTTCCCGGGCATGCACGGGCTGGTGCCGGCGGTGCGCTCCGAGGCGGCGACGACGCTGGGCGAGCGGTGCCCGCATCACCACAAGTGCTTCTACCACTCGGCGGTGGCGCAGGCGCGCGAGGCGGACGTGCTGGTCATCAACCAGTCGCTCGCGTTCGCGTGGCCCGCGCGCTACGGGCGCCTGGACCACCTGGTGCTGGACGAGGCGCACGAGCTGGAGGACGTGGCCACCACCGCGCTCACCGTGGAGCTGTCCGACCTGGCCTTCCTGCGCCTCACGGAGCGGCTGCACGGACGCGATGGGCGCCGGGGCCTCTTCGCGGAGCTGCGCCGCGCGCTCGCGGCCACGCGCCGGGACGAATCCCGCGTGCTGATGTCCGAGGTGGACGACGCCCTGCGCACGCTGCTCCAGGAGGCGCGCCTGCTGGGCGAGCAGGTGACGGCCCTGTGCGAGCCCGCGGCTGCCATGCCCGGTGAGGACGCGGACGACGCGGCCTACGCGCCGGAGCTGCGGGTGACGGACGCGGTGCGCGCCCTGCCCGCCTGGGAGCCCGTGCGCGAGGGACTGGTGGCGGTGCGCACTGCGCTGCAACGGGTGCACACGCTGCTGTCCGTGCGGGTGCTGGCGGCGCTGCCGGAGCTGGCGGTGAAGCAGCCTTCGCTGGAGCGGGAGCTGGCCGGCGCCACCACGGAGCTGGGTGAGCTGTCGGTGCTCGCGGGCGAGCTGGCCGGAGAGCCGGACGTGAAGCGCTGCTACGCGGCGCGGGCGGAGCCTCGAAAGCAGCGATGGAGCGTGGGCGCGCAGCCGGTGGACGTGTCCGAGTCCGTGGCGAAGGACTTCGCCGCGAACAAGCGCGCGCTGGTGATGGCGTCCGCCACGCTGGGCACGGGTGACAATGTGCCCTTCGTGCTGAAGCGGCTGGGGCTGAGGCCGCCAATTCTTCGCGCACCTTCGCCGTTCCATCTGGGACAGCAGGCGCTGGTGGTGCTCGTCACGGACGCGCCGCGCGCGCACGAGGAGCCGTTCATCGACTGGGCCTCCGGGCGCATCTCCGGACTGGCGCAGGTGATGGGCGGCCGGGTGCTGGGCCTGTTCGCCTCCACGCGGCGGCTGGAGCGGGTGTCGCGCGAGGTGCAGGCGCGGCTGGAGCCGCACGGCATCGAGGTGCTGCGCCAGTCTCGCGGACACGGCCGTTCGCTGGCGGCGCGGCAGGAGCGCGACACGGGCACGGTGCTGCTGGGCACCAAGAGCTTCTGGCAGGGCGTGGACATCCCCGGGCGCGGCGTGGGGTGTGTCTTCATCGACAAGCTGCCCCTGGAGCCGGCGTCACGGCCGCTGGTGGCCGCGCGCGAGGAGCCGCTGGCGAAGGCGGGCAACGAGTACCTGGGCTTCCTCCAGTACCGGCTGCCGCGCGCGCTGCTGCTCCTGCGTCAGGGCGTCGGGCGGCTCATCCGCTCCACCACGGACCGGGGCATCGTCGTGGTCGCGGACCCCGGTCACGCCAGCTACCGGCCGCTGCTGCTCCAGGCGCTCGCGGGCTACCGCGTGGTCGCGCTGCCATGGGCGCAGGCGCGGCTGCTGCTGCACTCGGAGCTGCTTCAGATGGGGCTCACCGCGGACACCGCGCGGGTGTGAGGCGCCTCGCGCGCTGAAGCAAGGCGCTGCTCTGCTCCACCGCGCTCGTGGGCCGCGTGCTTCGGGTGAGCGGCGCCTCGCGCGCTGAAGCGGGGCGCCTGCCCTGCCCTACCGCGCCAGCCGCTCGCGGTAGCGCGCCTCCAGGGCGCTCAGCTCGTCCACCCAGGGGCCCGTGGCGCCGCTCGTCTTCGCCTGCGCCAGGGCCTCTGACAGTGCGCGCGCGTCCTCTGTCTGCTGCGCGCGCAGCCGCTGGGTCATGTCCCGCGCGACCTCGAAGACGTCCTGCAGCTCGTCGCCTTCGCGCAGGCCGTGCTGCGGCGGGTTCAGGTGGCCTTCCGCGACCTCGCGCATCATGCGCTTGATGCGGAAGAGCGGGCCCACCATCCGGTGCGTCACCACGATGGTCGCCAGCGCCACCACCGCGATGAACGACACCAGGCAGCCGCCCAGCACCCACCACGTCAGCTGCTGATGGCGCTCCAGCTCCGCGCGCTGCGTGACGATGGCCGCGCGCTCCGCATCGTACTTGGCGTCGATGGCCTGCGCCTGCTCTCGGAACTGCTTCTCGAACGCCGGGTCGTTCATGTGGGCCATCAGCTCGTTGGAGAGCGTGGCTCCAGACAACTCGCGGCTCACCTCCGCCGCCGCCGAGCGCGCGTCCACCGCCGTCGCAGTCTCGTGCATCAGCGAGTTCGCCGCGCGCACCAGGAAGATGCCCAAGAGCGCCGCCATCACCAACGACACACCGACGATGTACGCGGTGAGCCTCAGCTGGAAGGGCGCGTCGAGCAGGAAGTTGCGCCAGCGGCGCTTCGTCGTCGGGGCCTGGGCCGTGGTCGTCGTCATGTCTCGCTGCTCCAGTCGAAGGTCGCGGCGGCTTCCTCGATGGCTCGGGGGATCAGGGCCTTCAACAGGTCCGCGGGCGGAGCCCCCGCGGCGTTCACTTCCACCTGTCCCATCAGGGACTGCTCCGGGTACGTCATGCACAAGAGAGCCAGGCGCAGGCCTCCACTGTCCGTCTTCTGGATCTCCGCCGTGATGCGGTAGCCGTGCACGCCCAGCTTCTTGAGCGCGCCCTTCGCCGCGGCCTTGGACTCCTTCTCCGGCGCCATCTGCGCGCCCCGGCGCACCAGCTTGGAACGAAGCCGCGCCTCCGTCACCTTCACGAGCTCCGCGGGCACGGTGCCCGTCTTGTCCTTCAGCGCGTCCAGCGACAGGTAGAAGCGCGGCCGGCGCGTCTGGTACGCCTTGATGGCCTTGATGGACTCCGCCACCGCCGCCTGCACCGTGGCGTCCGCCTCCCCCTGCACCGCCTGGAGGCAGTCGAGCCCCTTCGGCTCCAGCAGCGCGCCCAGCCCCTTGGCCACCGCCGCGCGCACCAGCTCGCTCGGGTCCTTGAGGCCGCCACACAGCGGTGTCACCGCCTCTGGGTCCTCGGTGGCGCCCAACACCAGCGCGGCTTGTGAGCGCGCACGCGGATCCCTTCCCTTTTCCAGCTGACGACCCAGGAAGGTGATGCGCGTGTCTCCCTGCGCCAGCGCAGCGCACGGCAGCAGGAAGAGGAAGAGCAGGAGTGCTGTCGGCAGCCGCATGGGGATGGGCAAAGAAGTGCCAACAGTGTAGCCGCGATTTACCTGTCCACGACAGTTGCCTCTCAGGGCAATCGCTCCCACCTTCGATGCGCACAAGGGCCGACGTCCTCCAGGGGGAGGGCGGCTGGGGTGCCGGGGACCCGAGGCGGGTCACTCCGGGCTGGGGGAGCAATGAAGCGCGGATACATCCTGACGGGTGTTCTTCTGCTGGCGGGGTGGATGGGTGGCTGCCGTGACTCGGACCGCCTGACGTCGGTGGGCAAGCCGCGACCTCCCGGGCCGACTCCTGTGGAATCCACGCCCACCCTTCCCGACTCCGAAACGTCCCAGCCCCCTCCTGGCCGGCCACCGCCGGAGCCGGAGGTGGTGGACCCGCCGCCCGACCCGGAGGCGGAGGTGTTGGACCCCACGCCCATCCCGACGACGGACGGCGTCCCGGGACCCCTGCCGGGCGTCTACACGGACAAGGGCGAGGCGCCGGTGACGGACCTCATCCGCGGGCTCGTGTCCTTCCCCATCCGCGACCCATCAGCGCTCGAGGAGCACATCGCGGACATCTACAAGCCGGGCGGATCCCGCTTCCGCCAGTACATGACGCCCTCCGAGTGGATGGCGAAGCACGCCCCTCCGGAGAAGGACGTCACCGTCGTCACGGACTGGCTGAAGTCCGAGGGCATGCAGGTGCCCTACGTCGCCACCAACCGGCTGCTGGTGCAGTTCGTGGGCACGGTGGCCCAGTTCAACAAGGCGTTTGGCGTGACGCTGCGAGTGCTGGAGCGCAAGTCGCCCCAGGGCGGAAATGATCCGCACGACGTCTACGGCCTCACGGAGACCATCAAGGCCCCCACGTTCGTGCAGCAGCGCATCCACGCCGTCGTGGCGCTGGACCTGCCGGCGGAGACGGGCACGCTGCCGGGCGAGTTCGGCCAGCCGTCCACGGAGCCGCCGAACCCCGTCAGCCGGGGCCTCACGCCGCAGCAGGTGGCGCGCGCGTACAACGTGGACTCGCTCTATCAGCAGGGCTACCAGGGCCAGGGCATGAAGCTGGGCGTGGTGATTGGCGCCAGCTTCCGGTGGAAGGACCTGCGCGCCTTCTGGAAGATGTGGGGCATCGAGCGCGAGGACCCCAAGGTCATCCAGACCATGGAGCCGCCCGTCACGCGCTACCGCGAGGGCACGCTGGACGTGGAGTGGGCCGCGGCGATGGCGCCCAAGGCGGAGGTGCTCGTCTACATGGGGCCGGACGCGCGCAACACGTCCATGCTCTACACCTACAACGAGGCCATTGGCCGGGGCGAGGTGAGCGTCATCACCACGTCCTTCGCCCACCGCGAGGACTCCGAACCCAAAGCGGTGCATGAGGCCTACAGCCACGCCAGCACCATGGCCGCCGCGCTGGGCATCACCGTCGCGGCGGCGAGCGGCGACTCCGCGGGCGTGGACGTCCCGGGCAACAGCCCCTACGTCACCGCCGTGGGCGGCACGCAGTTGAAGATGAACGGCATGACGGTGACGGGCGAGACGGCCTGGTACTACTCCGGCTCCGGCATCACCCGCACCTTCGCCACGCCGGAGTGGCAGAAGGGCATCGTCCCGCTGCCCGCCAAACGCGCGGTGGTGGACGTGGCGCTGAACGCGGACACCGGCTTCTGGTACACGTGGCTGGGTGTCACCACGCCCAACACCGGCACGTCGTTCTCCTCGCCCATCTTCGCGGGGATCATGACGGTGGTGAACGGCGCGCGCGCGGAAGCGCAGAAGCCGCGGGTGGGCTGGCTCAACTCGCAGCTCTACACGCTGCCCGAAGTGCAGCAGACGTTCCGCGACATCACCGTGGGTGTCACCGACCGTCAGTACGAAGCCGGGCCGGGCTGGGACATCCCCACCGGCTGGGGCGCACCCGACGCGGAGGGACTGCTGCGGACCCTGCCCTGAGCGGGCGGGTGACATAGGGCGGACGGGCAAACGAGCCCCGCTCCGGCTGTCATCCCGGATTGACGGGATGCGAATGCATGCGCAGGGCGTGCTGTTCGGGACAGGACCATGTCCCTGCTCCCCCTGCGTGCATCCTTGTCCTGCCTCCTGCTCCTTGCAGCCGCTTGCAGCAGTGCCGTCGCCGGGCCGAGTGACGCCGTGGCGGAGAGTCCCTCCATGTCCGCTCCGGGGACCATCGTCGAGACGCCCACCGCGCCTACCGCGCCCGAGGAGGACGCGAGCCAGGCACCCACGACGGAGACGCCCGCGGCCGAGACGCCGGTCGTCAGCGCGCCTGCCCCCACGACGGGCGTGTGCTCGCCGCTCAGCTCGCTGTCCACCCTGACGGGCAACCTGACGTCGTGGCTCCAGACAGCGCCCATCGCCGCGGCGAACAGCGGCGGCTTCAAGGAGCCGGGCGGCACGGAGCTCGCCGCGTTCGAGGGCGTGTTCCGCACGCTGCTCACCGAAGGTCCCACGCCGCAGGTGGTGCAGGATCTGGCGGGGATGGGCTACGGCGTGTCCACCTTCCGCAACGACACGGGCGGCGGGTGGCTGGTGGTGCGCGAGCAGGGGCTGCTGTCGCGTGGCGGCGGCACCTTCATCCTCAACCTGTTCCCCGCGCGCGACCTGTGGCTGGAGGCGCCGCACGCGGACTCTGATGAGGGCACGCTGCGTCAGACGGCCACGCAGCTGGTGACGCTGGGCGCTCGCGCGCTGCTCATCACCGGCAGCCACCGCTGCGCCGTCACCACCGCCAGCCCGTGCAGCGGAACCACCAGCGTGTGCGGCACGAAGGGCCTGCGCATCTCCGACGTCGCGCACTACGGCAACAACTTCTTCACCGCCGCGCACCGCGCGCTGCGCGACACATACCCGGGCGCCATCGCCGCCAGCATCCACGGCATGGACGCGGGCGACGGCCCCGAGGCCGCCGTGGTGAGCGACGGCACCAGCACACCGCGGCCGGATGCGCTCTCCAACCGCCTGCGCGACGCGCTCAACACCCACCTGACGGGCACCAAGAAGGCCTTCTCCTGCAACGCGGCGGATGACTCGGGCAAGCACCGCACCCTGTGCGGCACCAGCAACGTGCAGGGCCGCATCGACAACGGGGCCGCGGACGCCTGCTACACGGAGGCCGCCGCCGCCACGGACCGCTTCGTCCACCTGGAGCAGTCCGCCACGCTGCGCGGCACCGGCGCGTCATCCAGGGCCGTCCTCCAGGCGCTCGCGGACACCGTGCCCTGCACGCTCGGCGGCTCCGGCCTGGACTGCCCGGCCCTGGTCGCGCAGGACTGCCCGTGAAGTGTCTCGCGGGAGACGTCCGCACGTGCCGTGCCAGACAGCGTCGCCTCCTGTGAAGCAGGTGGGCTGATCCGCCCACGGGTCCCACACCAGTGTCCGGGGTTGGTCATTCAGTGACACTGAAGGCCCGAAGTTTCGGTTGGACAGCGGACGCTTCTCAGCGGCCAAGAGGGGCAACCCTGGTCGGGTCCGGCGCCCTCCCTAGATTCGAGCGGCCACCATGGCGCTCCTTTCGACCCTGACACTCTTTCCGGCCTACTCCCTCGATACCTCCATCCTGGTGGCGGTGCTCGTGGGCGTGCTCATCCTGGCGCTCCTCACGGAGACGCTCGGGTGGGTCTTCGTGGGCCTCGTGGTTCCCGGCTACCTGGCCTCGGTGTTCGTCATCCACCCGGAGGCGGGTTGCACCGTTGTCGCCGAGTCGCTGCTCACGTACGGCCTGGCGCTGGCGTTCTCCAGCGGACTGTCCCGCACGGGGGCCTGGAGTGAGTTCTTCGGCCGCGACCGCTTCTTCGCCGTGGTGCTCGCCAGCGTGGTGGTGCGCGCGGTCAGCGAGACGTGGCTCTTGCCCGTGCTGGGACACTGGATGGACGAGCGGTGGGGCACGTCCTTCATCGTCGACCGCAGCCTGCACAGCATCGGCCTGGTGCTGGTGCCGCTCACCGCGAACGCCTTCTGGAAGCTGAAGCTGCGCCGGGGGCTGTGGCAGGTGGCGGTGCCGGTGGCGCTCACGTACGTCATCCTCCGCTTCGTGCTGCTGCCCGGCACCAACCTGTCCTTCTCCAGCCTGGAGCTGATGTACGAGGACGTGGCGCAGGACTTCCTGTCCAGCCCCAAGGCCTACATCATCCTGCTGACGACGGCGTTCCTCGCCGCGCGCTTCAACCTCAAGTACGGCTGGGACTTCAACGGCATCCTCGTGCCCGCGCTGCTGGCGCTCACGTGGCTGGAGCCGTTGAAGCTCGCGGCCACGCTGGCGGAGGTGCTGCTGCTGGTCGCGGCCGCGAAGGCGGTGCTGTCGGTGCCGGGGCTGCGCACGCTCAACCTGGAGGGCCCGCGCAAGACGGTGCTCGTCTTCTGCCTGGGCTTCCTCGTGAAGTGGGGCATCGGCTGGGCCATGGGCGGCCGGATTCCAGGCCTGAAGGTCACGGACCTGTTCGGCTTCGGCTACCTGGTGCCCACGCTGCTGGCGGTGAAGATGCTGCAGAAGCAGGTCATCGCGCGCGTGCTCCTGCCCACGCTGCACACGTCTCTGGCGGGCTTCCTCATCGGCAGCCTCGCGGGCTTCGGGCTGTCGCTCATCGAACCGCGTCCGGCCACCGCGCTCACCGCGGAGGCGCCACACGAGCAGGTGCCCGGGCTGGGCCTGGACCAGTCTCCGCTGGGCCTGATGGTCATGGGCCGCGCCACCGCGCGCGAGAGCGACGTGGGTGGGCAGTCGCTGCGGCTGAAACACGGCGACCTGCGCGAGTACAGCGGGCTGTGGAACGGACTGGACGCGTGGCTGGAGTCGGGCCGCGCGGAAGACTTGAACGCGCTGCGCACGAAGGCGGTGGCGCTGGGACTGGAGCTTCGCGAGCTGCCGAAGCAGGACGGCGTGCCCGCGCGCTTCGCGCTGGTGGAGCGCGTGGAGGGCGCCGGCAAGGCGGGCTGGGACACGTCGCTGCTCGTCCCCGGCGCGCAGGGGCCGGTGCTGGAGGTGCCGCGTCCCCTGACGGAGGCGCCGAGCGCCGAGGCCGCCGCGCTCCTGTGCGAGCGCGTGAACTGCCGCGCCATCATCGTGAGCGGCGTGGATTCCCGCCGCGCGGGCCTGGTGCTGGGCGACGCGCTGGCGCAGTCGGAGACGCCGCTGCGCCACGCGCACGACGCGCTGTCCTCGCGGGAGCGGGTGCAGCTGCGCGTGGATCCGTCGCTGAAGCCGGGCCAGGTGGTGCTGCACACGCCGGACGGCAAGGCGCCCCAGGGTCTGGACATGCTGTGGCCCGGCGCGACGCTGACCGCGAACCCGCCTCCGGAGCCCGGTGGCAACTGGGGTGAGTCGCGGGTGAGCGTGCTGCGCGCGGGCGCCGCGGACCTGGCCTCGCTGGTGATTGAGCACGCCCAGGCGCTGGCCGCGTCGATGACGGAGCGCGACGCGCTGGGCACGCTGATGGTGACGCCGGAGGTGGCGCGCGTGCCGGCGGTGCGGCCGTCGGACGCGGAGCTGCTGGTGCTGGAGCAGCAGGTGGCCTCGCCGCTGTTGGGCGGTGGGACGGCGGACGTGCCGAAGGAGCTGCGCTCGCGCTGGGCCGGGGCCATGGCGGCGCTGATGGGCCTGCGGGTGCACCCGGTGACGGAGTGCGCGGGCGCGACCACGGGGTGCTGGTGGGTGACGGACGCGGAAGCCACGCCGGGCCGGCTGGGCGCGGGGCTGATGGTGCGTCCGGGCGGTGCTCCGCTCGCGCTGGAGGTGCCGTCGCCAGCCCGCGAGGCGGGCACGCTGCCGGTGGCCGCGGAGCTGTGGCACGAGTCGCGTTCCACCGCGCTGGTGTTCGCCACCGCGTCCGGCGACATGCCCCACCCCGCCACCTTCGGTGAGCTGCGCACGAGCTTCCAGGCGTTCCACCAGGCGGTGCACCGCGCGCTGCCGAAGGAGCAGGGCTGGGTGCTGCACCTGCGCGGCTTCTCTGGCCGCCCGTCCGTGGAAGCAGACGTGCTGGTGGACGTGGGCAGCCCGGTCCTCACTCCGGCGCAGCGGCCGGCGGACCTGGAGCGGCTGTTGTCGCAGGAGGGCCCGCTGGGCTGGCTGGGGCAGCGCGTGCGCTACCACGACGGCTCTCCGGAGCTGACGGGCCTCAACGACGCGAGCCCGCAGCAGGTCTTCTCCCGCACCTTCGGCGGGGCGCGGCTGGCCACGCTGTGGCTGTCCGAGCCGCTGCGCGGCGCCTTCGTGGGCCCGCGGCTCGTGGCGGAGGAGCTGGCCATCACGGGCCTGTTGCCCGAGGAGCCGCGCGAGTCTCCCGAGCGCGCGCTGCTGGCGGACCGGCTGGTGGCGCCGACGCAGCCGGTGTCCGCCGCGCTGAAGGAGCACTTCGCGGAGCTGACCGCGAGCGCGGAGCGCTACGTCGCGCAGCAGAACGTGCATGACCTCCGCGCGCTGGCGCAGACGAAGCGCGTGGGCAATGTGACGCGTCAGGTGAAGTCCGGCTTCAGCGCCGAATACGGCCTGCCCTTCCTCCTGGTGGAAGCGCGGCAGGGCAAGCAGGTGCTGCGCGCCGTCTATTTCCTTCAGCAGCACCCGTCGCCGGCGAAGCGCGCGGAGCTGACCGCGGGTGACGCGGAGCTCGCGAGCACGGTGGACCTGGCGCTGCGGCACCGCCGTCCGGTGGTGCTGACCGGGGAAGTCTCCCGTGAAGAGGCCCGTCGATGAAGACCCGCAGCCGCGCCCTCGTGGCGCTCCTTGGACTGATGGTGGGCCTGGCCCTTATCTGGGGCGCGAGCCTCGCCGTGCTGAGCAACACCGACACGCCCACCGCGCGGCGCGACGCGAAGTTCGTCAACGCCGAGCGCCTCATCTTCTACCGCCTGGAGCCGGGCCGGGAGATGCGCGTGCGCGTCCCCGCGGAGGCCGAGGAGCTGCTCATCGTCACGCACGAGCTGCTTCCGGACGGCTCGCCGTACGCGCCGGAGAAGCAGTACCAGTACGGCCTCAAGGCCATCCTGCGCGGGCCGGACGGCGTCCTGCTGGAGCGCTCCATCTTCACGCGCACGCGCCAGAGCAAGGGCCAGCCGCAGGAGGACGGCACGTTCCTGCAGGAGAGCGCCTTCACCACGCACGCGGATCAGCAGGTGACGGACGAGCGCGAGTTCGTGCTGCGCCTGCCCAAGGAGCGCCCGGACTACTCCGTGCTGTACCTGCGGGCCGCGGGCGCGAACGACACGCTGCTGGCGCGCGTCTACGTGCGCGCGCACCGCACGCTGCCGCTGCTCGCGTCGCAGAAGCTGGCCCAGGCCCGCGCGGAGGTGCGCGCCGGGCGTGCCACCTTCGAGCCCTTCGAGAAGCTCTCCACCGACACGCGCCGCTGGCTCGCCGAGGAGCACTGGGAGCGCCTCAACGCGGAGGGCGAGGCGGGCACCGACTACCAGATTGAACCCGTCTACCGCACCCCCTACCGGCTGCCGCTGGTGGAGGCCACCGAGTCCGTGCAGGAGCGCCTGGGCGCCGGCCGCGCCGTGGCCCTCAACGTCACCGGGCCCACGAAGCCGGTGCTGTGGCTGTGGAGCGACGCGACGGACGCGCATCCCCAACCGCACGGACCGGTGACGGTGCAGACGCTGTCCGCGGACGGCACGGCCCACACGCTGGAGCTGCCGGGCCCCGTGGCGGGTTCGCCCATGTCGCATCCGCTGGAGCTGCCGGCGGGCGTGCACACGGTGATGGTGCGCAACGACGGCCAGGAGGACCTGCGCTACACGGTGGAGGGCCCGTTCGAGTCGTGGCTGCTGCCCACCGAGTCGCGCCCCCAGCCGGGCGTCGCGTCGGAGGGCCGCGTGGCCTTCCTGCCGGACACGCGCCGCACGGAGGCGTTCGCCACCGGCCCGGCGTGCCCGGTGCTGGAGCTGGACATCGATCCGCGCATGGACGCGGTGGGGCGGCTGGTGCGCATCGACGCGCGCTCGCTGGACCGCGCGCCCTCGCGCGAGCCGCTGCACCTGAGCCTCACGGTGCTGGATGCCCAGGGCCAGTCCCTGGGACAGGCTTCGCTGGACGCGACGCCGGAGCCCGCGCCGTTCGAGAGCGCGGCCCTGGTGCCGCTGCCGGGCGGCGCGCTGCCCTGCACGCCCGTGGCGACGGCGGCCCAGGACGCGGGCTCTGGAGAAGTGACTGACCTGCCGGCGTGGGTGTCGGGCGCGACGAGCGCTCGGGTGTTCCTGCCGATGGGGGCGCGCAAGCTGCGCGTGGAGGCGCCACGCACGACCATCGTACAGCTCTACAGCTTCCTCTCCAGCGGTCAGCCCATGGCGGCGTCCGCGCCGTACACGAACGGCGCGCTCACCGGCGTGCGCTGGCGCAACGCGCCCGTGGATCAACGCGCGTGGCACCCGATGCGCCCGGCGAACCTGAACGCGCTGATGCAGGGCGGCGCGCGGATGGAGCTGCTCAGCCAGGTGCGCCTGGAGCCCGCGGGCCCCGAGGAGGAGACGCCTCCGCCTTCGGGCGACGCGGTGGTGGTGCGCCCGTATGGCACGCCCCCGGTGGTGGAGGTGCTGGAGTCCGGGCCGGCGGACACGGTGGACATGGTGAGGGCGCTGTCCACGGTGCTGGAGCCGGGCCGCGCGGTGCGGGCGCGCTTCGATGCGCGCACGCCCACCCGTCCGGAGGTGCGCCTGTCGCTGAAGGACGCGGCGGCGCTGGGCAACGAGGTGGAGGTGCTGCTCGACGGCGAGCCGCTGCACCGCTTCACCGTGCGCTCCACGCGGGCGCGGG
This sequence comes from Corallococcus sp. AB045, assembly GCF_003668895.1. NCBI lineage: Bacteria > Pseudomonadati > Myxococcota > Myxococcia > Myxococcales > Myxococcaceae > Corallococcus > Corallococcus sp. AB045. The sequence continues at coordinate 28,848 of NZ_RAWN01000069.1, read as the reverse complement.
AGCTGCTGCCGCCGCTGCCGCCGGGTGAGCATGAAGTGCTGCTGCGTTCCACTGCACCGGGGCTGACGGCGCTGCTCAACCGGCCTCCGGCGGCGGGCAGCGGGCTGCGCTCGCGCACGGTGTATCCGGTGGGCCAGGGTGGGCTGCGTGTGCCGGTGCGCAAGACGGGGCCCGGCTCGGTCACGCTCAACGTGGTCGTCTACACGCCGGTGGCGGAGGGCGCGACCGAGCCCCAGCTGTCCGTGACGGTGGATGGCGGCAACCCCGTGCGCCGCGCCAGCGTGCTGGTGCCGCACGTCACGCGCGCCGAGCGCACGGTGGTGCTGCCGGCCTCCGAGCGCGAGCCGGCCATGCCGGTGGGCCGCCCGGGCGTGAAGTGGTACGCGCGCACCGTGCCGGTGACGCTGGGCGAGGACATCGCGCCGGGCGTGCACACCGTGCGCATCCAGTCACTGGGCACGGGGCCCATGTGGGCGCGGTTCTTCATGTTCGGTCAGGCGGTGGAGAACACCGCGCCGCGCATGTGGAACCGGGGCGGCTGGCAGCCGGACGAGGACATGTTGTGAGGTTCCTCGGGAGGACCGGGTCGTGGCGCCCGCTCGTGGCCGCGGGAGTCGTGTCGCTGCTGGGCGCTGGCGTGAGCGCCTGGGCCCAGACGGTTCCGAGCGCTGCGACGACCGCGAGCGCCGCGACAGGCGCGAAGGCTTCGAAGCAGGACGCGGCCCGCGACGCCATGCGCACGAAGGCGGCCGCGCGGCCCGCTCCGGAGCGCGTGCCCCAGGAGGATCCATCCGTGAACGTGCCCGAGCAGTCGGGGTGTCGCGTCGACGCGCGCTTCTCGGGGCTGTGGCCCCATGCGGACGCCGTGACGTTCCACCCCACCACGCTGGAGGAGCGGACCGCGTTCTCGAAGCTCATCCCCGCGTTGCTGGCCGCCGCGCCGAAGCAGAAGGACGTGCCCCCGGAGCTGACGAACGTGGCCGCGTCCGTGGGCTTCTTCCTGGAGACGTGGACCACGCCGCGCGACACCTTCTGGGTGCTGCGTGAGCGGCCGGACGGTTACCACGGCGCGGGCGCCTATGTGATCCGCACGGGCGAAGCGACGAACGACGTGGTGCAGGTGCCGCACCCCTACTTCGACATCGGGACGGAGGACATCGGCTCCGCCCTCTTCGTCTGCCCGCCCGAGGGCCGCGCGCCGCGCCTGTTCATGACCGCGACCGCGCACCGCTACAAGGGCACGCCCGGTGAGACGCCCGAGGATCCGGAGCACCCCGCGGACGTCGCGCACAACCCGGAGCACCTCTTCCAGACCGTGACGGACCTGGCCGCGCGCCAGCTCGTCGCGCCGCACGTGGTGCAGCTGCACGGCTTCGGCGAGTCCAAGGTCCAGAAGGGCCGCACGGAGAAGCTGGCGGCGGTGATCAGCGACGGGACGCGCAGGCCCGGGAGGTGGGCCCGGAAGGTGGCCACACCATTGGAGGAGGCGCTCGGCCCTGGAGTGAAGCTGTTCCCGGACGGAGTGCAGGTGCTCGGCGGGACACAGAACGCGCAGGCCCGTCTGCTCCAGTCGTATCCGCAAGCCCGCTTCCTGCACCTGGAAATGTCATCCCGTACGCGCAAAGCGCTGGTGACCCCGGCGCGTCTGGACCGGCTGGCCCAGATTCTGTTCGCACCCTTGGAGGACTGAGCGCCGATGTTTCCTGTTCGACGCCGCGCCCGTTACACCCTGCTCGTGGGAGCGCTCGCGGCGCTGCCCGTCATCGCGCAGCCCGCCGTCTCCCAGCCGTCCGTCATCGCCCGCAGCGAGGAGGGCATGACCTGGCAGCCGCGCGCCATCCGGGGGCCGGTGGCACTGGAGGACCTCCGGGGCCACGCGCCCTACGTGCCTGGCGGCATTCCGCAGGTGACGGGCGCGATGGAAGTCACGGCCCAGAAGGGCGCGGCCGTGTGGCTGGGTCCGCTGGACGTGGTGCGCGTCACCGGCCCCGCCGGGGCGCTGCGCTTCACCCGCGTGCCGCTGTCGGAGGGCGGCGAAGCACCCGAGCTGCGCGTGGAGGAAGAGGGAGTGTCGGAGCGTCCGGGCCGCTGGTACCTGGCGGAGCCTATGGGCGCCGGCAGCATCTGGTGGGTCTCGGCGACGAAGAACGCCCGCATCGTGGTGGAGCGGCCCACGCACACGTCCACGGCGCGCACCGAGGAGCGGATGCGGGACGCGCTCCTCAAGTGGGTGGACGGCAAGGGGCCGCGCCCGGCGCTGGCGTTCGACGCGGCCACACGAGCGCGGCTGGACGTGGACGCGGCGCTGGAGGCGGAGCTCGTGAAGGACGAGCCTGAGTCCTCGCCCTTCCGGACCGCGGTGCGCGACTGGCGCAAGGCCTCCGCGCTGCGCGAGTGGGCGCTGGTGTCACCGCTCTACGGCCGGGCGGTGCGCGTGGAGCGCCCGCGTCCCACCGGCACGGAGGTGGTGCTGGACGGAATGGACGCGCCCTGGGTCCGCCCGGAGGAGAAGGGCTCGGTCTGGGCGTTGGAGATGGAGGGCCCGGGCGTGCTGTCGCTGGAGGCGCGCGCAGTGCTGGGCGATGGCACGCCCGCCGAGGCGCCGACGGTGGAGGTGTACGGCGTGGGCGGGGTGCTCGCGCAGGCGCAGCTCACGCCGCAGCCCGCGTGGGCGGAGGCCGCCGAGGGCGCGGCGCTGCCGGACGGGCGCACCGCGCGGGTGCTCGCGTCGGGTGAGCGCGTGGGCATCGCGGAGGAGATGCGCGTGGCGCTGCCTCCGGGCAAGCACAACTACCGCGTGAGCTGGAAGGGCCCCGCGCCGCTGATGCGTGCGCGCGTCGCCACGCGCCGGCCCACGCTGTCCGAGGCGCTGTCGCACCAGACGCACTGGACGGAGCTGGCGGAGAAGGCGTGGGAGGTGGTGAAGAAGGACCCCGCCGCCCGCCCGTCGCTGCTGCGTCAGCGGCTGGTGGCCCTGATGCCGGACCTGGCGCGCGGCACGTACGGACGCATCAAGACGGAGGGCCTGTCGCCGCTGCTGACCGTGATGGCCGCCCTGGGTGACGGCGACACGGACGTGGCGGTGGAGACGCTGAAGGGCGCGGATGCGTCGCCGCTCGCGTGGCACCTGCGGCTGCTCACCGCGAAGAAGCTCCTGGACGCGAACAAGCCGGACGTCGCGCACGCGCTCCTGGGCACCGCGCCCGCGCTGCCGGACGCGGGCTTCCTCACCGCCGAGGCGTCGGAGCTGGTGGCCCGCCTGCCGCTGGGGGATCCGCTGCGCAGCCGCGAGCTGGCCGCGCTGGAGCTGGCGTGGCGCGCGGATCCGCTGTCGGAGGACATCCGCCGGAGCTACCGCACCGCGTGGTGGCGCGCGAGCCGCTGGTCGCAGGTGACGCCCGCGCCCCGCGACGACGGGACCGAGGTGAAGGCCTCGCACTGGCTGGACCTCCAGGGCATGGAGGCCGATGCGTCGATGACGGGCAGCGCGCTGTGGCCGCTCGCCGCGGGCGGCACCACGCACGTGCAGGCCACGGGGCTCGCCGAGGCCCCTACCCTGTTGCGCGCCTACGTGATGACGCCGCCGGGCGCGAAGGCGAACCCGGTGCTGAGCGTGGGGAGCAACGCCTTCCCGCTGCTGCCGCTGTCGGCGGTGGAGCCGGTGGAGATTGCCCTGCCTCCGGGCGAGCACGCCCTGAAGCTGGAGGGCGTGGAGGGCACACGCGCGTTCCTGTCACTCGCGCCCGCGAAGGCGCAAGGGACGCCGGGCGAGGTGGGCTACGTGCGCTCGCAGTGGCCGGTGAAGGTGGAGAAGAAGGCGGTGCGCTTCCGGGTGCCGGACGCGAAGCTGCCCTCACCGGTGCGCGTGCAACTGCGTCCGTTGAATGCCACCGCGGGCAAGCCGCTCGTGGTGCGCATGAACACGGACGTGGGCCATCCGCGCAGGCTGGTGCTGATGCCCACCGCCGCCAGCCCGCGCCACGTCGCGCTGGAAGGCGCGAAGGGCACGTCGTCCGCGCCGGTGTCCGCGGTGGTGACGCTGCCCGCGCAGGCGCGCGAGGTGTGGTTCGAGCCCGAGGATCCGAAGGCACAGCTCGCCGTCTCGCTCGCGGTGCGCCGCGCGGAGGTGGCCACGTCCGAGGAGCCCCCTGCCCTGCCGCGGCAACCGCAGGCGGGCACGGCGTACGAGACGCTCCAGACACTCTCCCGCGCGCTGCGCACGGGGCCCGATGAAGTGGAGCCGCGCCTTGCTCGCGCCGAGCTGCTGTCGTCGCTGCAGGAGGACGGCTTCGCTCGCGCGGACGTGGGCCGGCTGTTGGACGTGCAGGCGAAGCTGACGCCGGAGCAGCAGCGGCGCCTGCTCGCGCTGATGGACCGCCTGTCGCAGGCGGCCCCGCGCACGGTGCGCTTCACGCAGGCCATCACCCAGCCCACGCTGGTGTCCCCTGCCTTCCCGGCGCTGGACACGGACGGCGCGAAGCTCGCGGCCACCAGTGCACAGGTGCGCGAAGGCCACATGGACGCGGCGCTCACGGCGGTGTCGGGAGACAAGAGCCTCGCGGGCCGTTACCTGAGAGCGCGGTTGCTGTCGGCGTCCGGCGAGGACGCGGCGGGCGCGCTGGCCATGGCGGCGCTGTACCGCGAGACGGGCCTGCCGCAGGTGGGCCTGGAAGCGCTCGGCATGCTGGAGCGGCTCCAGGACTCGCCCCAGGCGTGGAAGGACGGCGGTGCGCCCCTGGGCGCGGCGCTCGCGGGCCAGCTCCAGGCGTGGGCGGATCATCCGGATGTCCGCCGCATGCGCTTCACCGCGGGCCGCTGGACGCGCTGGGAAGGTCTGCGCGACGCGGAGGAGACCGCTGGCTCGCTCCTCGCCACGTCGGAGGCCGGCACGGACGACGAGGACGTCGCCATGTCCGTGCGCAAGGCGCTGCTCGCGCCCCCGTGGAAGCTGTCGGAGGCGAAGCTGCTGCCCGCCGGTGCCTCGCGCGTGATGAGTCTGGTGGTGAAGCAGCCCCGGCCCCTGGGCGCGGAGGTCCTCTGCGGCACCACCCCGCGTCCGGGCGTGGCCGCCGCAGGCACCTGCTCGTTCGCGCTCCGCGTGGACGGCCGCGTGGTCCGCGAGCTCCAGGTCCCCGAGGGCGAGACCGCCATCCTGGGCACGCGCCTGGACGTCCCCGGCCGACACCAGGTGGAAGTGGTGATGGCGCGCGCCGACACGCAGCAGACCGGCCTGGTGCGCTTCGTGGAGTCCGAGGAAGCCAGCACCCACGCCCGCGTCATGGCCGCCCCGCAGCCCCTCTCCCTCCTGCGCAGCCGTCCGGGCGCGCCGGTGGTGATGACCGTGCTGGGCCCTACCGCCCTGCGCGTGCGCGCCACCGCTCTGGCCCCCACCGCGGGCCGCGAGCTGCTCCTGCGCAGCACGCCGCTGCCCTCCGGTGACGGCACCGGCGGCTCCAGCGCGGAGGAAGGTCCGCTCATGCACCTGGGCCTGCCCGAGGACGCCGACCCCGGCCTCCAGGGCGCGTCCCAGCCGCTGGGCCGCATGGGAGAGACGTGGCTGCTGCTGCCCTCGCGCGGTCCGCACCGCGTGAGCCTGGAGTCGCCCGCGGGCGAAACCCTGGTGCAGGTGCAACTGGGTGTCGCATCGGATCCGAGCGCGCTCGCGGCCCCCTCGTGGGCCCAGGGCACCACGGGCCTGGAGCCGCTGCCCTGGCCCGCGCTGCCTCCCAGCCTGTCGCTGCTGCCGGAGGGCATGCCTCCGGAGGCGCGCACCGGCGGCCTGGGCATGGTGTCCGCGGAGATGGGCTATCGCAGCGAGGACGTGGAGGAAGGCGAGCTGCTCAACCGCCCGCTCCAGACGGGCCTGGAGGTCCGCCTGTCCCTGCGCCGTGAGCTGTCCCCGGGCCGCGCGTGGCTGCGCTTCACGCCCGAGGCGCGCTACCCGCTGAACCAGTCCGCCGTGCTCGGCGGCACCGTGGCTGGGTACGTGAATCAACTGCCCGGCGACCTGCGCCTGTCCATGCAGGGCTCCGTGTTCTCGCAGACCATCGACGGCACGATGCGCTGGAGCGCGCGAGGCCGCGTGGCGGCGGACCGCTACGTGCGCCTGTCCCCGGACGTGGGCCTCATCCCCGGCCTGGGCCTGACGCTGGAGCCCATGCAGGGCGGCAGCGCGGTGGACGCCACGCGCTACGACCAGAACGTCTACTGGCTCTACGGCAAGGACCACCCGCGGCGCCTGTCGCCCCGGCTGTCGCTGCGCTGGCAGCCCTTCCAGGACCACGTGGTCACGCTGGGCATGTCCGCCGTGAGCAACGCGAACATCTACACGGTGGACAACGCGGGCGCCTACGCGAGCTGGGCGGCGCTCCTGGGCGGCAAGCTCCAGGGCACGCGCGTGGAGCTGGGCTACGGCGCTTCACAGCGCTTCCAGGATGCTCACCGCGCCACGGAGTACCTGCGCCACCGCGTGTCGGGCCGCCTGGACTGGAACGTGTGGATGGGCAGGGGCGGCAACCGGCTGATGCTCTTCGCGGAGGACCGCGCCTTCCTCTCCGGCCCGTACGGGATGCAGAACATGTTTTCACTCGGAGCGCGGTGGGATTGGACGGGTGGACGTGGGCTGAAGGACGTCACGCCCACCGAGGAGGAGTTCGAGGAGCTGCTCGATGAACGACGTTTGCAGCCTTGAGGAGGGGTGAGCTGTCCTGATCCGAACGCGTGCATGGAGTCGCCGGGCAGGTTTCTCAAGCAATGAATAGCTCTGGCCGCGACATGCACCCGGCGAACGAACCTCTCGAGTCCCAACTGCTGGAAGCCCTGCCCCCGCTGCACCGTCGAGTGCGCGGGGCCCAGGTCGAGGTCCTGGCCCAGCGGCTGGTGGAGTCGTGCCCTCGCCCCGCCGGCCTGGAGGGACTGGCCCCGTGGCTGGGCGTCGCCCTGGAGGCCCTGGAGACGGAGCTGGCCGCGGTCCACGCGGAGATCGTCCAGTTCACGCGCCAGCACAACGAGGCGCAGGATGACGCCGCCCGCCGCCAGGTGCTGGTGGAGCACATCAAGGCCACGGTGAAGGACCGCAAGGACCGCAAGGAGGACCTGCGCGCCCTGGACCGGTGGATGGGCTTCGACGCCCTGCGCGAGCGACTGGAGAAGCGCCGCCACAAGCTGCTGATCGAAGAAGAGACGGCGCTCCGCGCGCTGACGGGAGTGCTGGACAAGGCCCACGAGCAGGAGCTGCGACCCGCCGCCGTGCCGCTGGCGAGGCAGCTGCTGGACCGCGCCGTGGACGCGCCCCGGGCGCAGAACCGCTCCGCCGCGCTGGAGGCCTTCCGGCAGCTCGCGCGGACGGTGCCGGGCGTCGCCGCGTCGCTGCCCGAAGTGGGCCCCACGCTGACGAGCCTCGCGGGCCAGGAGGACGTGAGTCCGTTCTTCCAGGCGGAGGCCCTGCGCGCGCTGCTCTCGGTGGACGCGCTCACGGGCCTGGCCCTGCTGCGCCAGCGTCTGCGCGCGAAGGCGCCGTCGGAGAAGGACTTCCTCTTCCGCCGCCAGGTGCTGGAGCAGTGCGCGCCGCTGCTCTCGGAAGAGCACCGCATGCCGCTGCTCACCGAGGTCGCGCACCACGACCCGAGCGAGTACGTGCGCATGGGCCTGTGCGCCCTCATCGCGCAGCGCCCGGACGGACAGCCACTGCTGCGCCGTCTCGCGGGCCTGGAGCAGATGCCATCCGTCGCGGGACAGACGCTGTCGGAGCAGAGCCCGCGCGTGCGCACCGCCGCCGTGCTGGCCGCGGTGGACGCGGCGCTCGCGGCGCCAAAGGTGAAGGGCCCTGCCCTCCAGGTGCTGGTGGACGTGCTCGGCCGTGACACCGCGCCGCTCGTGCTGCGCGTGTCGTGCGAGCGCGCCGCCGCGCTGGCGGAAGCGCTGGGCGCCGCCGGACTGGGCCCCGCGCACGCGGCGCTGCTGGACGCGGTGGAATCCCTGGCGACGCAGCCGGGCGCCACGGGGCCGGTGGTGGAGGCCGCCGCCGCCGCCGCGCAGGTGCTGCGCCGGGTGAAGGACCCCGTGCGCCAGGCATGGACGGCGTTCCTCGCGGGCCGAGTCTCCAAGCTCCGCCCGGGCAGCCGCACGCGCATCCCGCTCCAGCCGGCGCCGGAGGACCTGCCGCCGATGCCGGAGGGCCCCGCGTGGCTGGGCGCCATCCTCGCGGACCTGTCGCAGGACGGGCACGGCCTGTACGCGGAGCGCACGGACAAGACGCTGACGCTGTGGCACGGCGACCGGCAGGAGCGCCGCCTGTGGCGCATGTGGCACGAGCTGGGCCGCCCCGCGCCGAACAAGCGCCAGGCGTTCCTGCACACCACCGGCCGCGTGATGTCCGGCACGCTGCGCGCGCACCCGGGCCACCTGGATGAAATCACGGAGACGCTGGTCCCCGGCGAGCGCGTCCACGTGGCGAGCCAGGGCAGCTGGGGCCGTCACCTGCCCACGGTGGACGACCTGCTGGACATGCCGCTGTCGAAGGACGGCAAGGTGCACCTGTTCAGCAGCCACGGCGAGACGGTGCTGGTGCCGCCTGCCTCGCGCCTACGCCGGCTGACGAACCGCCTGAAGGTGTCGAAGGACTACCGTCGGCTCGCGTCGCTGCGGCTGGACTCGCTGGGAGGCGAGGAGCCCCGCGAGCGCCGCCGCTTCGTGGAGCAGGTGGAGCGCGAGCTGGGCGTCCAGGTGCGCTTCACGCCGTACGGCCAGCACAAGCAGGTCCCCGCTCCGCTCGCCACGCTCTTCCACGAGCCGGAGGCCGCGCCGAAGCCCACGTCCACGCTGCACACGCCCGCGCTGCTGGGCCTGCAGAGCGGATTCCTGGCGCTCCTCACCGAGCGCATCATGGAGAACGAGGGCTACTTCCTCGGCATGGGAGGCAACGGCATCGCGGCGCTGGGCCTCTTCACCGCGGCGCTCTTCTCCGTCTTCCTGGGCGACACGTACGTGAAGCGCCAGAACGTGCGGAAGTCCCGGGAGAAGATCCCGCTCGTCATCGGCGGCTGGGGCACGCGCGGCAAGTCCGGCACGGAGCGCCTGAAGGCGGCGCTCTTCTCCGGCATGGGCTTCGAGGTGTTCGCGAAGACGACGGGCTCGGAGGCGATGTTCGTGCACAGCGCCCCGGGCGCCGGGCCGTCCGAGTTCTTCATCTTCCGCCCCTACGACAAGGCCACCATCTGGGAGCAGAAGGACATGGTGGAGCTGGGCGCGCGCCTGGGCACGGAGGTGTTCCTCTGGGAGTGCATGGCGCTGCAGCCCAACTTCGTCGAGCTGCTCCAGAACGACTGGATGAAGGACGACTTCGCCACGCTGACCAACGCCTATCCGGACCATGAGGACATCCAGGGTCCGGCGGGCATCAACGTCGCGTCGGTCATCACCAACTTCATGCCCAAGGGCGGCCGGGTGGTGACGACGGAGGACCACTTCCTCCCGCTCTTCAAGCAGGCGGCGCAGGAGAAGGACACGACGCTGCTGCACAGCGCGTGGTGGGAGGCGGAGCTGATTCCCGAGGAGTTCCTCGCGCTGTTCCCCTACCGCGAGCACCCGCGCAACATGGCGCTGGTCGCGACGCTGGCGGAGCAACTCGGCGTGTCGCGGCCGTACGCGCTGGCGCTGATGGCCGAGCACGTGCAGCCCGAAATCGGCGTGCTGAAGGTCTTCCCGCCAGCGAAGGTGCGCGGGCGGCAACTCCAGTTCATCAACGGGCACTCGGCGAACGAGCGCACGGGCTTCATGAACAACTGGATCCGCACGGGCCTGGGGGACGTGGATCCGGAAGCGAACCCGGAGCGCGCGGTCATCACGGTCATCAACAACCGCTGGGACCGAGTGTCGCGCTCGGAGGTGTTCGCGCGCATCATGGTGGAGGACGCGCCCGCGGACCGGCACGTGCTCATCGGCACGAACCTGGAGGGCCTCCAGAAGTACGTGCGCGACGCGTTGGATCGGCACCTCTTGAGCACGGAGGTCGTCGCGGTGGAGGAGGTCGCGAGCCCCGAGGGCCAGGCCCGCGCGGAGGCGCGGCTCGCGAAGGAGCTGACGAAGCTGAAGGTGCCGCGTCCCACGACGGCCACGTTCATGGACCGGCTGGAGCGGTACGCGGCCGGCGCGGGACTCCAGGCGACTGCCACGCTGGCGCTGACGGCCGCGGTGGAGAAGGCGCTGGAGGGCGGAGACGACGACGTGGGCGTGGAGAAGGTGCGCCGCGCGCTGGAGCGCGAGGTGGGTCCGCTCATCGACGAGGCGCTGTCTCCGGCGACGCGCGCGCTGCCGCAGACGCTGCCGGAGGTGCTGACATCCGCGACGAAGGACGAGGTGCGCGAGCACGCGCTGTATCTGCTGGCCCGCATGGCGGTGCACGCGCGGCTGAAGGCGCTGCTGCCCCGAAGTGAAGCGGATGCTCAGGGCCGAGTGAAGGCGTTCCACGCGAAGTTCCGCGACGCGTACAAGGCCATGATGCTGGAGCAGTTGGTGCCTGTGTCCGACTCGCAGGCGACGGGCGACCAGGTGGTGGACGCGTGCGCTCGCGCGGTGGCGCCCGGGATGCAGGTGAGCATCATGGGCGCGCAGAACATCAAGGGCACGGGCCTGGACTGGGTGTACCGCTGGATGGCGCTGGACCGGGTGACGACGGCGCTGAAGGCGCTGGAGGGCACGTCGGTGGAGGCGCGGCGGCGGGCGCTGGAGTCGCTGGAGACGTTCGACGACTCGGGCTTCGTGGACGCGGGCCTGGCGCGCACGGTGCTGCCGGGGCTCGTCAGCAAGGCCGCGTCGCCGGATGAAGCGGACCGGCTGCGCAAGCTGGCGGAGCGCGCGAGGACGCGGCACGAGTTGAAGATCGCCGCGCTGACGCACACCGCGGCGGGTGGCGCAACGCAGGTGGTGGTGCGCAAGCTGGAGAAGGTCTTCGACTACCTGGACAGCGTGACGCGCCGCCGGCTGAGCGAGATGTTGCTGGAGGACCTGGAGACGGGCCGCGTGTCGCACGCGCGAGCGGCGGTGGAGACGCGCAAGCTGTACGAGCGCCAGAAGGGCGGCTGGCTCTTCCGCGGCCTCAAGAAGCAGCCGAAGCAGCTGGTGCCGGTGGTGGAGGCGCCCACGCCCGTCATGCCGGCCCCCGCGGAGGCGGTGTTCAAGGCGATGGTGGAGCTCCCCAGCACCAAGGTCCCGGTGCAGGTGCACCACGTCCCCCTGGACACCAACGCGCTGACGAAGATCGAGGGCCCCGTGCTGCTGCGCGACGAGCCCTTGAAGAAGCAGGGACCGGACGTGCTGGGGCCCGAAGCGGCGGATGACGCAGGCGAGCCGCTGTCCTGAGTCCCCCCGAGACAGAGACCCGAGGAGCGATGTTCATGGAGGAGAGTCCCATCACGGACGCGGTGCTCGGGGAACGCGTCCCTTCCCTCCCCCGCCTCAAAGCGGTGGAGCCCCTGACGCGCGGGCGCGTGGAGCCCCTGTGCGTGGCGGAGGTCCGGAGCCTCGCGGCCTTCAATGCATTGGAGGCGGAGTGGAACGCGCTGGTGAAGCGCGCGGACGACCAGGTGTTCCACCGGCACGAGTTCGTGCGCTGCTGGATTGAAAACTTCGCGCCCGGCGCGGCCCTGCGAATCCTGACCGCGAGGAACGCGCTGGGCATGCTGGTGGCGGTGCTGGGGCTCCAGGAGGAGCAGGGCCACCAGTACGGCGTGCCGGTGCGGCAGTTGTCGTCGCTGACGAACAAGCACTCATGCCGATTCGACCTGGTGGCGGAGGAGCCCAGGCACGCCGCGGTGGCCTTCCTGTCGCATCTGATGGGCGACCCGAGCTGGGAGGTGCTCCGGCTGTCGGACGTGCCGGAGGGCGGCGCGGCGTGGGAGCTGCTCAACGCTGCGAGGGGCGCGGGAATGCCCTGGGGCGCGTGGCCGAGCGCACGCTCGCCCTACCTGGTGTTGCCTTCCACGGTCGCGGCGTGGACGAAGGGCCGGAGCAACGCGAAGCCGCTGCGCAGGAGGCGCAGGCGCCTGGAGGAAAGGGGCCGCGTGGAGGTGGAGCGCGTGGCCGAAGTGGAGGGCCTGGGGTCGAAGCTGGAGGAGGCCTTCGCACTGGAACAGAGCGGCTGGAAGGCGCAGGAGGGCACGGCGATCGCGCAGGCGGAGCACCGGCGCGGCTTCTACACGGGGTTGGCGCGCACGGCGGCGGAGCGCGGCTGGTTGGGATTGTATTTCCTGCGGCTGGACGGACGGGCCATCGCGTTCCAGTACGGGCTGGAGTACGGCGGCCGCTATCTGGCGATGAAGCCGGGCTACGACGAGACCCTGGCGGAAGTGAGCCCGGGGCACCTGCTGACGGAGAACCTGATCCAGGACTGCATCGGAAGGGGCCTGGGCGAGCTGGACTTGTTGGGGGACGACGCTCCCTACAAGCGCGAGTGGACGGAGCAGGTCCGGCAGCACCACTGGCTGTTCATCTACCGGGACACCTGGATGGGGCAGACGCTACAACGCTCGAAGTTCCGCTGGGCTCCAGTGGCGAAAAGGATGGTGGGCAGATGGGTCCGACGGCGCTGACGTTCTACCGAGCCGCGAAGCGGCTCCAGGCGCTCCCGAGGCTCGCGAACATGGTGGCCACGGTGGGCGACCGCCTCCACAACAGCCACGTGGACACGAAGGCCGTGCTGCACCCCACGGTGGAGCTGGGCTACGGAGGCATTGGCGTGATCATCGCGCCGGGCGTGGAGATTGGAGCGAAGAGCTTCATCTCCCAGAACGTGAGCCTGGAGCCCCTGCCCGGACGTGTCGGCGTGCCCCGCGTGGGCCGCGACGTCTACATCGGCGTGGGCGCCCAGGTGCTGGGCCCGGTGGTGATTGGCGACGGCGCGAAGATTGGCGCCAACGCGATCGTGCTGGACGACGTGGCGCCGGGGACCACCGTGGCGGGGATTCCGGCCCGCGAGCTGAAGCAGAAGGTCCCGCCCACGGGGACGTGAAACTCAGCCGCCCTTGGGCATCTTCAGCGCCATCGCGACCAGAGAGAGCGTGAGGTCCTCGGGCTGGTAGGGCTTGAACGGGTTGAGCGTCGTCCCGGTGGAGTCCAGGTGATCCAGTCCGGACAGGGTCACGGACTTGGAGCCGGGGATGAACGCGTCCTGCGGGAGCACCAGGCCGTCCGACTTCACGCCGTAGCGCTGATGCATGTACTCCTGCATGGCGAACAACGGCGACGTCGGGTTCGCGGTGGTGGAGGCCATGGAGACGGTGGGGATGCCCGGCGGCATCGGGTGCTTCGCCAGGAACTCCTTGCGCGAGTCGTACGTCAGGTCCTCACCGGCCTGGATGCTGCCACCGAGCGCCTCGACGGCGCCGCCCACGCCGTAGCGCACGAGCGGGTTGTCCAGCAGGTCCTGCGCCATGGGCGAGCCGCCGTAGGGCGACTGGATGGTGACCAGGGCGCGCACGTGGTCCTTCAGCTCCGGGTACATCGACAGGGCCGCAGCGGAGTCCAGGCCGCCCTTGCTGTGGCCGATGAGCACCACCTGCTTGCCGTTCTTGGAGGCCTCGAGCACGGCCTGCCGGACGATGGCGGCGTTGTGCTCCACGCCCATGTCCGTGTCCACGGGAACGCGGCCGACCTGCAGGCCCTGCGCTTCGAGCGCGTCCAGGTTCTTGTCGAAGTAGATCTGCTTGGGCGCGGCCTCGGAGAGCAGACCGCCCACGGCGAGGAACACGCAGTTCTTGGCCTCGGGGGGCATCACGTTCTGGCCCGCGCGCACGGCCTGGTTGAGCTTCATGAACTCCGCGGTGGAGTCCTTCGCCGGCGGATACGCCTTCTGGATCCAGCCGATCTTGTCCGCCTCGCCCTTGCCGGGCCAGGGGATGGGAAGGCGCAGGGCATTGACCTGCTGCGACCCCGCCGGAGCCACCGACGAGAAGCTGTCCCCCTTCACGATGGCGTTGAAGCCCTGCGCGCCCTTGGCCCGGGCAGGAGCCTCCGGAGCGACCCGCGTCTGCGTGGACGGCGTGAGGCTGGAAGGACGCGTGACCTGGACCATGAGGGGACCTCGGGAGGGGGAGCCGAGTTGAGCAGCAGGGAGGCTTGCCTACATTGTCGGTCAATGGCGCCGGGAGTTGCGTGCCCGTTCCAAGTCCGTGAGAAGCCGAGACTCAGAGCATGTGTCGCAGCGCGGCGAACTCCGCTGGCTATGGCTGATCAGGCGGACCGCACACGTCAGAACGCTGGCTGTTCATACCAGGGACGCTGCACCGGATGACGCTTCTCCCAAATCCCTTCGGCAACACGGTCCCACTTGCCGCGAGTCGACCGATAGCGGACCTGGAAGCCCACGGGCGCCGTCTTCCAGTAGGTGGCTGACCAGGGCCGCCGGACCGTCCACACCGCGCTCCCAGGCACCAAGACTCTCGACGGTTGCGAGGACGCCCTGGCGAACTCCTCCTCCGCGAGTTCATGTCCCCCCGCCTCAATGCAGTGTTCTTCCCCATCACTCCAGCCCGTGAAATAGCGGCTCCAATCCGGCCGGGCCAGCGACTCCCACACGGCCCCGCCCTCGGGCGTCAGTCCATACCAGAAGCCCGAGTAGCGCCCCGGCGCGCACGAACTCATCGCGAGCGCGCTTTCAATCTCCGGGAGCGTCCGGGCGAGAGCGTCTGTTTCAGAGTGTTTCACCCTGATGAGCCCGGCCTCGCACAGGGAGGCCAGCATTGGCGCCAGCTCCCGCGCCGCCAGCCCATGGGGGCGCCGGTTGGTGATGACCTCGATGTTGGGACTTCCCAGGACAGCCAGGTTCTCTCTCAGCTCTACGACGGCATCCAGAAACCAGAAGCTCCTGCGATCAATGCGCATGGCAAGGCCCTGGCGAAGCAAGCTGCTCGCTCGCATGTGGGCCAGGGCCACTCTACCGCGATCGCCCGCCTGCACTCGGAACCTGGGACCGCAAGCGCTGCCAGCAGCCCCCCCGCCGCGCCCTTGCCCCTGTCGCCATCCCTGCCTACATGCCCCGTCCGCCTCGGGATGACCCGTCCAGGAACTGCTGCGCATCAAGATCCACGCGGCACCAGCCGAGAGCAGGTGGTGGATGGCCCCGAGTGCGGCAGCGCCCGGACCGAGTTCGCAACGGGCCCGCGGCGTCCGATGGGCCCGATGCGTGCGGTCGCGAGCCCCTCGGGTTTTAGAGGAGAACCAGGAAGTGAAGCTGCGCTGAGCGCCGATGGACTCTTCCATGCTCCGCATGAAACCGAAGAAGCAGGAGTGAGGTAGAACCGGCGGCATGTTCAAGAAGCTCCACATCCAGAACTTCAAGGCGTGGAAGGACACAGGCGACATCCAGCTCGCGCCGCTCACGATGTTCTTCGGAACGAATAGCTCGGGGAAGACGAGCCTCCAGCAATTCCTCCTCCTGCTGCAGCAGACAGCACAGTCGCGAGACCGGAAGCGGGTGCTCCACCTGGGTGACGAGAGCACGCTCGTCGACATGGGGACCTTCCCGGAAATGCTCTTTCGCCAGAACCCTGCCGCGCTCCTCCGCTTCAACATGGAGTGGAGCATGAGGGTGCCGGAGGAAGGAGTGCCGGACTCAATCGAGGTTCCCTCCACCTCGCAAGGCAAGATGGAGAACTTGCCACTTCCTTCCCGCTCCTTCGAGGCCCTGATTGGCCAAGAAGACAAGCAGTCCGCCAGAATCGAAGTAAAGCAGTTCATCTATCGGCTGAACACACCACGGTCCACGCTCGGCATCGGCATGGCCAGGCGCGCTCATGGGCCAGGGTACGAATTACTTCTGGAAAACTTGGCGTTTGCCAAAAAAGAAGCTGCAGGGGAGGCGCTATCAGCCCCCATTCACTTCTACGGGTTCCCCCATGAAGCCGATACGCACTACAAGTTCCCCGGCGACATCGACAGCCTTGCGCTCGAACTCGAAGACCAACTGGACGCAATCCATTACCTGGGCCCACTGCGACAGCCCCCCCATAGAACCTATCTCTGGTCGGGTGAGGCCCCTGAGAGCGTAGGCGAAGACGGCCGCCTCGCGGTTGCCGCGCTTCTGGCCGCGAATGAGCGCTCAATCGAGGTGGAGGACCAACCTGCCCGTCCTTTTGCGCAGTTGATCGCGGAAAGGCTGGTCAGCATGGGACTGCTGGAGTCCTTCGAGGTGCAGCCCATCGCCCCCAATCGGAAAGAGTACGAAGTCTTTGTTCGCACTCCTGGCAGCCCGATGGCGGTTCGCCTGCCGGACGTTGGGTTCGGCGTGTCCCAGGTCATGCCTGTATTGCTTCAATGTTTCTACACCGAGCCCGGCTCCACATTGCTCTTCGAGCAGCCCGAGCTCCACCTTCATCCCAAAGCACAGACGGAGCTCGCGGACGTTTTCATCGACGCGATTCACGCCAGTGAGGATGGGCAGCCTCGAAACATCCAATTGCTCGTCGAGAGCCACTCCGAGCACCTCTTGCGCCGGATCCAGCGGCGCATCGCGGAAGGGAAACTGCTGCCGGAGGAGACAGCCATCTACTTTTGCTCGCCCGGCCCGGAGGGCTCGCGCATCGAGAAGCTGAAGCTTGATGAGTACGGGAACATCATCAACTGGCCGAAGGACTTCTTCGGCGACGACATGGAAGACCTCGTCGCGATGACCGAGGCGGCGATGAAGCGCCAGCAGGAGCAGTCCCCCGAATGAACGCGTCCCCTGCGCTATTCGTCGTCGACACCAACGTGCCGCTCACCGCCAACAATGCGAACACGGTCAGCCCCGCGTGTGTTCAGGCCTGTGTCCGGGCGATCAACTCAGTGATGCAGAGCGGACGCATCGTTCTTGATGACGACTGGATCATCATCAACGAGTACAAACACAAGCTATCTCCTACGGGCCAGCCAGGCGTGGGAGACCGCTTCCTCAAGTGGGTCCTGACCAATCACGCCAATCCGGCTCGCTGCGTCCGGGTTTCGCTGACGCCACGCCAGGACGATCCCCGCGACTTCGAGGAGTTCCCCCGTGACCAGGCGCTTGCCGGCTTCGATCCGGCGGACCGCAAGTTCGTCGCGGCGAGCTGTGCCCACGAGGAGCGGCCGCCCATCCTCCAGGCAACGGACAGTAAATGGTGGGGACTGCGGAGAGAGTTCGAGCGCTGCGGGGTCCGCATCCACTTTCTCTGCCCCAAGGACATCGAGGAACTCCACGAGCGTAAGGGTGGCGAGTGATGGCTGACGACTTCTTCAAGTTCCCCCACACCCCGCACCTCGCCTGGCTTTCCGCCAGACCGGTACGCCATGACAAAGTGCTCTCTCCACCTGAGGCAC
Source organism: Corallococcus sp. AB045 (assembly GCF_003668895.1). Classification (NCBI taxonomy): domain Bacteria; kingdom Pseudomonadati; phylum Myxococcota; class Myxococcia; order Myxococcales; family Myxococcaceae; genus Corallococcus; species Corallococcus sp. AB045. The sequence goes on along the minus strand of NZ_RAWN01000069.1, from coordinate 11,520 downwards.
GCGAGTTCCTCGATGGCGAGGTCCTCGTCGAGGAAAAGATAGACGGGGCGAACCTTGGCATTTCCGTAGGCCCTGACGGCGAGCTGCGAGCCCAGAACCGCGGCGCCTACCTCGGTCCCCGAGCATCCCCCCAGTTCCAGCCGCTGTGGCCCTGGCTGGAGACAAGGCGCCAGCAGCTTGTCGAAACCCTGGGCCAACACCTGATGCTCTTTGGCGAATGGTGCTTCGCGGTCCACAGCGTGCACTACGACGCCTTGCCCGACTGGTTCCTCGCCTTCGACGTCTACGACAAGCGGGCCGGACGATTCTGGTCCTCCCCGAGACGAGACGCCCTCGTGGCCTCGCTCGGCCTCGCGGCCGTCCCGACTGTCGCGCGCGGGCATCTGACTGCGGACGACGTGGTGAACCTGCTCGGCCCCTCGCGCCACACCCATGCCCCCATGGAGGGCATCTACCTCCGTCGCGATGAGGGGGACTTCCTGCTCGCGCGCGCGAAAATCGTTCGTCCCGAGTTCGTCCAGGCCATCGAGGAACACTGGTCCTCCCGCCCTCTGGAACGAAACACCCTGGCTCCGCGATGACGCGATAGGGGGGCGCGGCATGGAGCGCGATGGCCAGAGGGACGCCCGGGGCCGGAACCTGGGACTCCAAGCGTTCACAGCAGGCCACCCACCCCGCCCCTGGCCGCTCCCCTGCCCTCCGGTCGTCAGCCCGGACTACATGCCCCGTCTCAGGGGGGATGACCCGTCCAGGAACTGCTGCGCCCGGCCCTCTTGTGGCATATACCCACACCATGCCTTCCGCCCTCACCGCCTCCCAGATCCGCGAGGCGTTCCTCCAGTTCTTCGAGGAGCGCGCCCACCGCCGTCTCGCCTCCTCCTCGCTGGTGCCCGTTGGCGACCAGACCCTGCTGTTCACCAACGCCGGCATGGTCCAGTTCAAGGACGTCTTCACCGGCCGTGAGCAGCGTGACTACCGCCGCGCCACCACCTCCCAGAAGTGCGTGCGCGCTGGCGGCAAGCACAACGACCTCGACAACGTGGGCTACACCGCGCGCCACCACACGTTCTTCGAGATGCTCGGCAACTTCTCCTTCGGCGACTACTTCAAGGCCGACGCCATCTCGTTCGCCTGGGAGTTCGTGACGAAGCGGCTGGGCCTGGCCATCGACCGGCTCGCCGTCACCGTATTCAACGGCGAGAACAACATCCCCTGGGATGAAGAGGCCTTCGACCTGTGGGCGAAGGAGGGCGTGTCTCGCGACCGCATCCTGAAGCTCGGCTACAAGGACAACTTCTGGGCCATGGGCGACACCGGCCCGTGCGGCCCCTGCTCCGAGATCCACTACCACCAGGGCGACGACATCCCCTGTGTCGAAGAGGCCGCGGGCCGCAAGTGCCAGGGCGTCGCGTGTGATTGCGACCGGTGGCTCGAAATCTGGAACCTCGTGTTCATGCAGTTCGAACGCAAGGAGAAGGACGCGCCGCTCATCCCGCTACCCAAGCCGTCCATCGACACCGGCGCCGGCCTGGAGCGCATCGCGTCCGTCGTCCAGGGCAAGCGCTCCAACTACGACACCGACCTCTTCCAGGGCATCCTCTCCACCGTCAGCGAGCTGTGCGGCAAGCCCTACACGCAGGAGACCGGCGCGTCCCAGCGCGTGGTCGCGGACCATGCCCGCGCCACCGCGTTCCTCGTGGCGGATGGCGTCCAGCCCTCCAACGTGGCGCGCGGCTACGTCCTGCGCCGCATCATGCGCCGGGCCATCCGTCACGGTGCCACGCAGCTGGGCATCAAGGAGCCCTTCTTCTTCAAGGTCGTGGACCGCGTCATCGAGCTCATGGGCGACGCGTTCCCCGAGCTGCGCGACGGCCGAACCTTCATCCTCGAAGTCGCCAAGCACGAGGAGGAGGGCTTCCGCCGCACGCTCGACCGCGGCCTCAAGCTGATGGACGAGGAGCTGGTCAAGCTCCAGGCCTCCGGAGGCAAGGTCCTCTCTGGCGATGTCGTCTACCTGTTGCACGGCACCTACGGCTTCCCGTGGGACCTCACGCAGATCATCGCGCGCGAGCGCGGCTACGACGTGGACCTGGAGCGCTTCAACAAGCTCAAGGTGGAGGCCGAAGACCCGGACTTCCTCCCCGACGCCAAGAAGTCCACCAAGGACGTCTTCCAGACCGTCCTCACGCGCACCGCCCCCACCCAGTTCCTGGGCTACGACGGCGAGGGCCACGAGGGCGAAGGCAGCGTCATCGCCCTGGTGCAGGACGGCGTGGAGGTGCCTCAGGTTTCCGCGGGCGCCACGGTCGACGTCGTGCTGGACCGCACGCCCTTCTACGGCGAGTCCGGCGGCCAGCAGGGCGACACGGGCCGCATCGTCGCGCACGGCGGCAAGACCGTGGTGCAGGTGAAGGACGCGCAGCGCCCGGTGCAGGGCCTCATCGTCCACAGCGTGGAGGTGAAGGAAGGCACGCTGAAGGTCGGCGACATGGTGCAGACGTCCGTGGACGTGGAGCGCCGCAAGTCCATCCGCGCGAACCACTCCGCCACGCACCTGCTGCACAAGGCGCTCAAGCGCGTGCTCGGCGAGCACGTGAAACAGGCGGGCTCCGTCGTCGCGCCGGACTTCCTGCGCTTCGACTTCTCGCACTTCTCCCCCGCCACCCAGGAGCAGTTGGAGCAGGTGGAGGACCTGGTCAACACCTGGGTACGCGACAACGCGGATGCGCAGACGCGCGTCATGAACCTGGACGACGCGAAGAAGTCCGGCGCTGTCGCCATGTTCGGTGAGAAGTACGGCGAGACCGTGCGCGTCGTCACCGTGCACCCGGAGTCCACGGAGCTCTGCGGCGGCACGCACGTGAAGCGCAGCGGCGACATCGGCCTGTTCAAGGTGACCAGCGAGAGCGGCGTCGCGTCCGGCGTGCGGCGCATCGTGGCCGTGACGGGCGTGGGCGCGCTCCAGTTCGTGCGCGAGCAGGAGCACGAGCTCAAGAAGGTCGCGGCGCTCCTGCGCACGAACCCCAAGGAGGTCGCCACCCGCGTGGAGGCCACCCAGAAGCGCGTGAAGGAGCTGGAGCGCAAGGTGGAGGAGGTCTCGGTGAAGGCCCAGTCGGCCTCGCAGAAGGACCTCCTGGACCAGGCGCGCGAGGTCAACGGCATGAAGGTGCTGGCCACGCGCGTGGACCCCGCGGACGACAAGGTGTTCCGCGGCATGGCGGATCAGCTGCGCGACCGCATCGGCTCGGGCGTCATCGCCATTGGCGGTGAGAAGGACGGCCGCGCCGTCATCCTGGTGGCGGCCACGAAGGACGTCGTCGCCAAGGGCATCAGCGCGGGCAACCTGGTGCGCGAGATGGCCAAGGAAGTGGGCGGCAAGGGCGGCGGCAAGCCGGACATGGCGCAGGCCGGTGGCCCGGACGCGGACAAGCTGCCCGTGGCGCTCGAGAAGCTCTTCGAGCTGGTGAAGGGCGCGAGCCCGGCGTGAGTCCTCGCGCTTCAACCCGCGCCCTGGCGTTCCTGACGGCGGCCCTCCTGTTGGGGGGCTGCACGAAGGAAGCCTCCACGTCCGAGGAGGGCCAGGAAGCCGACGCGCGCACGCTCCAGAAGCTGCGCGCGGAGGCGGACCGGGTGAAGCAGGGCGGCGCCGTGGCCACGCGTCCACAGCCGCCCCAGCGCGAGCCAGAGGAGTCGAAGCTGGCGGGCCTGGCCGCGGGCATGGGCGACAACGGCCCGCGCAAGCTGCGGCTGCCCGAGCGCAACGACACCGTGCACGTGGACACGGTGGCGGTGAAGGTGACGGGGCTGGAGGCCTCGCACTCGGTGAAGGGCTCCAGCAAGGCGGGGCTGAGCCTCACGACGGAGGACCTGTTCCTGCGCGTGGAGCTCATCACCCAGAACGTGGGCGGGATGCCCGCGCCGCTGACGCTGGAGGGCGTGAAGCTCACGGACGCGAAGGGGCAGACGTATCCGCTGGCGCGTGATGCGCAGGCGGTGGCCGGCACGAAGCCCCTGCCCTCCACGTGGGAGCCCGCGCAGCGCACGGAAGTCGTGCTGCTGTTCGAGGTGCCGCCAGACGCCGTGCAAGACGATGGGCTGGCGCTCGTGGTGCAGGGCGCTGGCGGGGACGTGCGGATCCCCTTGCGATGACCGGGCCGGCCCCCAAGCTCCTCCCCCTGCGCATCCGACTCCCGTACACGGGGGAGGAGGAGTTCATCGAGCGGTATGGCTCGAACGTGGGGCGCGGTGGAGTGTTCGTGGCCACGCGCGCGCTCAAGCCGGAGGGCACGGGGCTGGCGTTCGAGTTCGTCCTCGCGGACGGCACGCGGCTGTTGCGCGGTGAAGGCGTGGTGCTGAAGGCGCAGCCGGACGCGGGGAGTGCCCGCACCGGGATGACGGTGCGCTTCACCAAGCTGGACGCGGCGAGCAAGGCGCTCATCGATCGCATCGTCGCGCGGCGGAGTGGGACGGAGGTGGCGCCGCCGGGGCTGGTGCGACGGACTCCGGCCGTGAATCCGGCACGGCCTGCGTCAGGCAGCGAGGCGCCGGCACCGGTGGAGCCTCCGGCGAAGGTCGCCCTCGAGGAACCGAGGACGCGCGCCGCGCCGCCGAAGGCGTCCATGACGTTGCCGGCCGTGAAGCTGCCCGTCGAGGAGCCGCCGCCGGACCTGGCTGAACCGGATGAGCCGGTGTCGCTGTTTCCGGAGCACGCGGTCGACGAGGAAGAGGAACTGGCGCCACTGCTGCCGGCGGTGGACTTTCCGCGGAAGCCGCGGAGGCATCCGGTCGGCCTGGAGGCACAACGGGCGACCCAGGAAATGTTCACGGTCCAGCCGGCGACTCGTGCGTCCAGCGGAGTCCAGGCCGGGGAACGGAGGCCCGCGACCACCGGCACCTTCGCGGCCGTGAGGACGCCGGAGCCTCCCGAGGATCCACAGCAGGTTGAGGCTTCCGCGGGCGAGGCTGAGACGAACGCGCTGGCCGACTCATCTGCGGCCGATGCAGCGCGTGCGGAAGCTTCGAGTTGGGAGGCACCCGCAGGTGCCGAGAACGCCGCAACGGCTTCATTCACTGACGCCCCTGCATGGGATTCGACTCCGAGCACAGCGGATGCCCCACCTGCTCCGGACGTCGATGACGGTCGCGTGGAAGCGCAGGCCGCGGTGTCTGATGGGGACGCCTCCGTTCCGGATGCACGCGAGGCCGAAGCGCATCCGCCGGAACCCGAGGCATCTGGCGCTCCTGACGCGGGCGAAGCATCCGCGCACCACTTCACTCCCGCGTCAGTGGACGCGTTTGATCCGAACGCCGTGCTCGGAGCCGCGCACGCTCCCGAGCACTCCGGGTGGAGCGCTGAGTACGCGACGGAGGAGACTGGCGACACGGCCTCCGCGTTCGCGGACACGCCAGGCGAAGCAGAACCGGCACGCGTGGAAGCAGCAGCCGTGTCCGGTGGGACGCAGGCGGACTCCGACCCGGCGTTCGACTTCGACGTCGACCTCAGCATGGAGCCGGAGGCGGCCCCCGCACCCGCGGAGCCCGGTTCCTCGTTCGCACCGGACTCCCATGCGGCGGAAAGCGCCGCGGAGGCGACGCTCCCTCCCGAAGAGAGTCGCGACTGGGCTCCCTCGGACTCCGACGCCGTCAGCGCCCACGAACCGCTCCATCCGGAGGCGAGCAGTGAGTGGACGGCTCAGGACTCCGACACCGAGGGAGCCTCTTTCGCGGCAACGTTGCCTTCGGAAGAACACGATGCTCGGGCTGTGTCGGACTCCGATGCCGAGGGAGTCGATACCGAAGCAGCGCATCCGCCGGCGGAGCACTTCTCGGCCGCCCCGGACTTCGACGCAGGCGCTGGCTCGACTGAGGAGCCCCTCCCTCCAGCAGAGGCCTCCTCGGCGGTCACGGACGCCGACGCCGTAGAAGACTTCCGCCAGGCGACGACGCATCAGGAGGAACTCCGTCCGGCGGATGCTCCGGGTTCCGACGCAGTGGAAGAGGCTACGAAGGAAACGCTTCCTCCTCCAGAGCCACTCGCGACGCCGAGCCAACGGGAGGCCGAACGCCTTCGCGCATGGGGCATCGACCCGGACTCCCTTCCGCGCGAGCTCAGCACGGACACGGAGGATGTGGATCCGTTCAGCGCGGCGCTTGAACAAGCTGTCGGGGCCACGGACACCGACGAGCCCGAGCGCGACACGCAAGCCATCACGACATCAACGGTCGCGCCTACTGCGAGTTCGGACCATGTGTCCGAGCCCGTCTCCGCGCCTCCGCTGGAAGAAGAGGACGCATCGACAGTCGTCGTGGTCGAGCTGCCGACCGAGGATGCATGGACGGCGCTCGTCGGATCCTCCGCCCCCTCTGCATCCGAAGACACGCCCCCAGCAGTGGCTGCTCCCGCGGTGGACGCTTCGCCCGAACTCGAATCGGCGTCGGTCCAAGCGCCAGAGCACGATGAGGCACTCGCTTCGGTTCTGGCTGCGGAGTCCCATGAAGAGACGCGGTCCGCATCCCCGGTAGCACCGGCCACGGTGACCCCCGAAGAGCCCCCGCCTCCGACGGTGTCCACCCCGGCGGCCCTGGACGCCTCGAATGCGCTCGCTTCCGACACGAAGCCGCCCGTCGAGGAATCGACGCCCCTCCAGGTTTCCACCAGCGCCTCCGCGTCACCGGTCGCTTCGGGCGAAGCCACACCGCACTCCGCGGCGAATGCTCCCAGCGGCAACGAAGCCACCACTCTGGTCAGCCCGGCCGACGAGCAATCGCCGCGGGAATCCGCCGCGGAGCAGCCCACACGGAACAACGAAGCCCCCGGTGCGGACAGCTCGACGTCGGAGCAACAGCCCGCACCCGACAGCGGAACCACCGCACAGGTCAGGACGCCTTCGCAGCAGGCATCCGCCACGGAGCAGCCGCCTCGTTCCAGCGAAGCCACCGCGACGGTCAGCGCTGAGTCGGAACCCCAGCCCCCTCAAGCATCGGCCGCGACAGAATCCCCGCGCGCCAGCGAAGCCGCCGAGCCCAGCAACGCGGCTTCGGAACAGCCGCATCCCCAATCATCGGCCGAGACAGAATCCCAGCGTTCCAACGACGCCGCCGCAACCATCAGCGCGACTTCGGAACAGTCGCATCCCGAAGCCTCGGCCGCGCCAGAGTCCCCGCGCTCCAGCGATGCCTCCGCCCCCATCAGCGCGGCTTCGGAGGAGCCGCATCCCCAAGCCTCGGCAGCGACAGATTCCTCGCGCGCGAGCGAAGCCGCAGCACTCATCAGCGCGGCGTTGGGACAACCATCGGCCGCGGCAGCCTCCCCGCACTCCAGCGAATCCACCGCACTCATCAGCGCGGCGTTGGGACAACCATCGGCCGCGGCAGCCTCCCCGCACTCCAGCGAATCCACCGCTCCCATCAGCGCGGCGTTGGGACAACCGTCGACCGCGGCAGCCTCCCCGGGCTCCAGCGAATCCACCGCTCCCATCAGCGCGGCGTCGGAACAGCCGCGTCCTCAAGCATCGGTCGCGACAGAATCCCCGCGCTCCACCGAAGCCGCCGCACCTGTCCTCCCGGCCTCGTCACAACCCTCCACCGCGCCCCAGCCCCCGCGCACCGACGAACCCGCGCCGCCGCCGCACGCTGACGCACAGAGCAGCGCCGCCACCGCGCGCAGCCGCCGCCGCACGCTCTTCGACCTGGCTCCCGCCGTGCCCGTCACCCCGCCCGCGGCGGCGGAGGTCGTGCTCGGCATCGACGTGGGCACTTCGCACGCTCGCGTCGCCGCGCTCATCGACGGCGTCGCCACGCCCATCCCCATCCCCGGCACGGACGGCGCGGGCCTTCCCTCCGTCATCGCGGTGAACAGCGCCGGAGAGTTCCTGGTCGGTGCCGCCGCCCGCGTCGAAGCCGCCCGCGCACCCCGCCACGCCGCGACCGGCCTCAAGCGCCTGCTCGGCATGCGCGCCCGCTCCCCCAACCTGCGCTGGCTCTCCCCGCAGCTCCCCTTCCCCGTCGCCACCGACCGCCAGGGTGACGCGGGCGTGGAGCTCGATGGCCGCCTCGTCGCGCCCACCCTCCTCACCGCCATGCTGATGCGCGAACTGCACCAGGCGGCCACCACGCACCTGGGCCGCAAGGTGACGCGCGCCGTGCTCTGCGCGCCTTCGCACTTCACAGAGCGCCAGCGCGCCGCCCTGCGCGAAGCCGCCACCATGGCCGGCCTGGACGTGCCCCGCGTGCTCACCAACAGCGCCGCCGCGGCGCTCGCGTACGCGCACGGCCGGGGTCTCGCTCGCAAACGCGTCCTCGTCGTGGACCTGGGCGGCGGCGGCCTGGAGGTCTGCGTCGTGCAAGTCACCGGCGACGACCTGGAGGTCGTCACCACCGGCGGCGACCCCACCCTCGGCGGCATGGAGTTCGACGCCCGCATCGCCGAGGCGCTCGTCAGCGACCTCTCCGAACAGGGCCACCCCCGCCCCGAACACCCGCTCGACTGGGGCCCCCTGCGCACCCTCGCTGAAGCCACCAAGGAGACCCTCTCCACCCAGGACAGCGTGGACGTCACCCTGCCCACCGGCCCCGGCCCCAAGCTCGACCGCGAGCGCGTGGAGGCCCTCACCGCCGACCTCGCCCAGCGCGTCGTCTCCGTCACCCGCGAGGTGCTGGAGTCCAACGCCCTGTCCCCTCAAGGCCTGGACGCCGTGCTCCTCGTGGGCGGCCAGTCCCGTTCACCGCTCGTGCGCCGCCGCCTGGAGGAGAGCCTGGGCGTGCCCGTGCGCGACGACGGCGTGGACGCCCGCACCGCCGTGGTGCGCGGCGCCGCGCTGCTCGGTCACGCGCTCCTGCTGTCGGAGACCGGCAAGCCCGCCGCCAGCGTCTCGGAGGTCCTCACCGCCCCCATCGGCGTCGCCGAGGACGCCGGCACCTTCCGCCGCGTGCTGGAGCGCAACACCCGCCTGCCCACCGCGAAGACGCTCGTCATCCCCATCACCGTCCCCGGTCCGCTGGCGCTCGCCTTCTTCCAGGGCACCGCCGCCACCGCCACGGAGAATGAATGGCTCGGCGCCCTCACCCTCACCGTGGAGCGCCCCGGCGAGGTGGAGGTGCACCTGGAGCTGTCCACCGACGGAACCCTCGCCTTCAGCGCCACCCTGCCCGGCGCGAAGCGGCAGCCGGTGACGCTCGCGAAGGAGGAGCTGGACGACGCCTCCCGCGATGCACTCATCGCCCGCTCGCCCTTCCACACCGAACCGGAAGCCCGGCCAAGCGGCCTGCTTTCCGGCTTGAAGAAGCTCTTCGGCCGGCGCTGAGGCCCTCGGCCTCCTGGCTCCGTCCACAGGGCGGGTGCGCTGCCCGGCCCTCCCGTCCCAGCTTCCATTCCAGGTCCCACACTTCAAGCAGGAGGAACCTGGTCATGAAACGCACTTCGATGGTGGCAGGACTGGTGGTGGCCGGCACATGCGTGGCGGGACCGGCCCTCGCGATGGATGCGAGCGAGGTGTCGCGCAAGCTCAGCTTCAGCGAAGAGGACGCCACGGCCGGCCTGGACGTGGGCGTGGGCCTGGGCGGCTTCACCGGCGACCTGGGCGACGAGACGGGCGTGGGCGGGCTGTTCAACATCAACGCCAATGCCCAGCCCTGGAAGTACATCGGCGTGGAGGTTGGCTACGAAGGCCAGAACATCCCCATCGATGACGCCCGCGTCCGCGGAGGCAACCACATCTGGCGCAACAACGGCACGTTCATGGGCAAGCTCGGCCCCGTCGTCGACCACAAGTGGCACCCCTTCGTGGGCGCGGGCTTCGGCCTCAGCTTCCTGCACGCGTCCTCGGGCTCCGCGCCCATCTACGGCAATGACTGGCAGACGGAGTTGCCGCTGGCCGCGGGCATCGAATACCGCCTGGGCCACCTGTCCGCCGGCGTGCGCGCCACCTACCGCCTCGTCGGTGGCGAGGACCTGACCACCATCCCCGGCACCACCGAGGAGGCCAAGGGCAACCTCTTCAACGGCAACCTCACCGTGGGCGGCCGCTTCTAGCCGGCTCCGCGTCCGCGGGACTCACGCCCCCGCGGACGCATCACATCCTCACAGCTCGAAGCGCGTCATCAGCACTTCCGGACGCGGATCTTCCTTCCACGCGTCCAGCACCGCCTGCGCCGGCGACCGGCCCGAAGCCGCCACCGCCTCCAGCGGCGCGAGCAGCGGCGCGTCCTCGGGGTCCAACCGCTGCAGCCCCCGCTTCGCGATGGCCACCATCTCCCCGGCCAGCCGGTGCAGCTCGCGCGGCCCCAGCTTCCCGGACAGGCCCTCGCGGCGCGCGGTGTCGTGGAAGGCCAGGTGCTCGGTGAAGGTCAGCCGCGGCAGCAGCAGCTCCGCCTCCTCCAGCGCCTGCGCGTCGTAGAGGATGCCGCGCCAGAGCGCGCCCAGCGCCCCCGTCATGGCCGCGCTGGCGCTGTCCGCGCCGCGCACCTCCAGCACCTTCTTGAGCCGCACCTCCGGGAAGAGCGTGGACAGGTGGTCCGTCCAGTCCCCCATGTCCGGCGGCTTGCCCTCGTAGCCCTCCTTCATCAGCTGGCGGAAGGTGAGCTTCGGGTGGCGGTACTCGCCCTCGCGGCGCAGGAACAGGAGCGGCGCGTCCAGCGCCCAGTCCACATAGGCCTGATAGGAGAACGAGCCGTCGAACCACGACGGCAGGTAGCCGCAGCGCGTGGGGTCCACCTCTTCCCAGACGCGGCTGCGGAAGGACATGTAGCCGGACGGCTTGCCCTCCAGGAGCGGGCTGTTGGCGTACAGCGCCACCAGGAGCGGCGACAGGCGCGCCACCGCCACCGTCTTGCGCACACAGTCCGCCTCGTCCGCCCAGTCCAGCGACACCTGCCCGGTGGACGTCATCAGCATCATGTTCAGCGCCAGCCGGCCGCGCTCCGGCAGCGTGCGGCGCATCACCTGGTAGCGCGTCTTGGGCATCCAGGGCATTTCGCCCGTCGTGCCCACCGGCCGGTAGCCCAGCCCCACCAGCCGCAGGCCCAAGCCGGACGCCGCCGCCTTCGTCTCCTTCAGGTGCTCCAGGTTCTCCTGGTGCGCCTCCCGCGCCGTACGGAACGGGCTGCCGGACAGTTCGAACTGCCCGCCCGGCTCCAGGGAGATGGCCGCCATCCCGCGCTGCAGCGCGATGACCGGCGACTGGGGCGTCTCCCGGAAGGGCTCGTAGCCGCCCGGCGCGATGCGCTCCAGCAGGGCGCCCACCCCGTTCGGTCCCTCGTAGGGCACGGGTTGGGCGGACCCCACGGGGTAGATGAACTTCTCGTGCTCCAGCCCCAGCCGGTGCTGGGTCCGGGGCTTCTCCCCTTTGCGAAGCTCTTCCACCAGGGGGGCGGCGGAAGTGAGGGGCTCGGAGGCCACGCGCTTGAGGTCGAGGGACATGAGGGCGCCCTATATAACGGGGCCCGTTGGCCTTGCCCTCATTTGAGCACCCTGCCCCCATGCGCCCTGGAGGAAATCCGACAGACGGGGCCGGGGGGACAGGG
>NZ_RAWN01000068.1:0-44711 GCF_003668895.1 Corallococcus sp. AB045 | reverse complement strand
ACCCCCGCCATCGAGCGCCGCATCAAAGCCGCTCTTACACATGGAGCGAGCCGCCAAAGGACGAGGCAACATCATCGTCGTCGCAGCCACTCCCGCTAACACAGGTGTTTTGATGACAGTTCCGGCACCGCGAGCAGGATGCAGTACGTAGTCCACGTCCAAAGGACCGCCGCCATCATGGCCTGGGGGTTGGCCATGTCCTTGAAGGCGTCCATCATCTCGTCCCGTACGACGCCCTGGGCCAGGGCCATGGCCAGGGCGTAACGGCCATCCCCAGCGACAGTGGGGCTCTCCACCAGGAGGCTCAGGCAATCGCCGGGCTCGTTCGTGCGCCCGCACCAGCGCAGGTATGCGCGCGTCAACTCCACCTCTGTTGAGGGGGGCTCGCCGTCCAGGTGTTCGCCCGGTCCCAGCGGGATGACACGGTGGCTGCGCGACTCGTACAGGTACGAACCGCTGCGCGGATCCATCTCGAAAAACCGCCGGGCCGTTTCCTGGGGATGCGTGGACGGCCGCACGTTCCGGGCGAGCGCTTCTACGGCTTCAACGAAGTCGTCTTCGTCCAGAGCCACCGGGGCGGTATCGCCGCTGCGTGGGGTAAGGACGATGGACTCGCCGTGGCCCGTGTGCAGGCGCACGGACTTCGTGGTGCCGCTGCATCCAGCCAGCATCACGAGCAGTAGGAGAATTGACCATCGCGGCAGCACGTGGAGCCCTCCTGGCGCGGGCCCCCTTCACTCGGGAGCGCATCGGTGGCGCAAGGCCGGGTAATACCAGATAGAGCTGACAGATGCTCCGGGCTGCCCCGCCTGTGGTGGAGAGCATGGGGCCGACTGCGTGCCTACGGAAACGTCACTCCCGAGAGCGAGATCGCGCGCAGCCCGCCCGACTCCCACAGCTTGAGGGCGAACGGCCCCGTGCTGCATCCGGTGGTACCTGGAACTTGTCTCCGGCCCCGGATTTTGAGCGCGACTTAGTCCTCGTCCTTGTGGTGGACCTGCTCACCGTACGAGCAGCGGCCCATGTACATGTATGGAATCGGGTGCTGATGCATCAACACTCCACGATCCGCTGCTTGGGGCGGGAGCAGGCGCCGCGGGGGGGCACACAGCTCAACGCAACTTGACTGCAATATGCGAAACAATAGACAGATGTCGACCTGAAGAGGAAACTGCACAAGCTCGTTCCTTGCGTAGTCGATGAGCCGGTCCAGGCGGTGCGGCGGTTGCTCGCTGCGACGCTTCTCGCGAAGCTCTCTGCCTGGTTCCGCCACTGCCTATCCTTACGTCAGATCAACTGCACTCCGCGTTAGCTGGCGGCGGGTGGGGGGCGATCCTGTGTGAGCACGGGAGTGAGAGTGTTTAGATTGAGACTACGAATCATATCTCCCCGGATCCCAGGAGAAGATCTTCTTGGCAATGGCCAAGCGTCCTTTGGTCAGGCCTTGGCACACGACTTCAACCTCTGCGACGAGAAGCTCACGTAATGGTGGCTTAGTGCTGAGAGGTTCCTTGATTGAAATTTCTATGTGTTGATAGACGTATCGCTCCAGTTCCTTCAAATGGGCAGTGGTTGCGATCTCCATTTTCCCATCCTCCCGTATTGCTCCCTCTGGGACACGAAGTGGTTGCGCAAGCGGTGGGATGTCGGCTAGGTGTTTCGCAGAAATGCCTTGCAGCCACCGGCGCCATTCCTGCTCGTGTAGTCGCCATTTGCACTGCGCCGAAGCGATGCTGAAGGGCGCCTTGCCATCGTTTCTCACTTGGATCGTTTGTTTTCTCACGCCGTCCGAGAGAGAGCCCATCCCCAATAGGAGCCGGGGGAGCACTGTGAGTTCTTGTTCTCGTTTCTCAAGTTCTAGTTCAGCAAGCCGCTGAGTGTAGTCCTTGTTCTTGGCGTGTTCCGCAATTGCGCTGTGGCGAATGGTGTTTATGTTGAATGTTTTGGGCACATTTAGTGAGCCATCTCGGCTCTTGGAGGGGCTAGGCGGAGAAGAGAGTTGGCTCCCTGTGGATTGACTGTTTAGGGTGGGTGAGGAAGCGCTGAGAACACTCGGAAGCTCTTTGCCAGTTATGAGTTTGAATGTGCGTTGTGCGTATGTGTTGTCCGGGTGTTGCAGGCATATGCGTTCGATGCGATCGAATTGTTGCTCGAGTTCTGGTGAGAATGTTTGAGACATGTGGAGAAGTGCAGATAGGCTCATCTCGACTGTGTGTTCTGGCACCGTTCCCTCAAGCAGCAGAAAGATCTGCTCTCGTGCGCCGGGAATCGTCGTTGCAGAATAGGCCAGATTGAGGCCGGTTTTGGGACGACCGGCAAAAGTATCCTCTGCCAGGGAACGGGTGAGTCGCGTGATGGCGTGATGTGATTCAGTGGTCTTGCAGGCCGTGATACGTAGGAGCAAGTCGTACGCTGTCTCATCATCCGTCGCCGTATCGGAGACAATGTCTGCCGCAGCCTCTATTAAGTCAGACGGAGGAAGGCTCTTGGCGGCGACCAAGGAATTCCAGCGACTCAATCCCTCTTGCCTTGTTATAGGTCGCTTCTGGGTAATGAGTCGTTTGACCTCGGCCCACTCAAGAGGCTTGTCGTCGGGTGGGGATGGTGTCGGACCTGATTGTGAATTTGCTTTTGAGCTTGTGGATGGGACATTGCGAGCGAAAAGAGGCGGGCCAAGAGGTGGAGGTCCTTGACGTGCTTCCAAGAGGCTCCGTAGGAGTTCTTGAAACCCTGCAGGGCTTTTGGGATCTTCTCTTAGATCGATCATGAGCGCAGCAACACACCAACTGGGGGATGCCTCGGACCACGAGCCGTCGCGCAGAACCGGAATGAATTTTTTCCGATTTACGCCGGTCAAGACTTCTCCGGTGATTACCCCTCCCTCGTAACCCACACCTCCTCTCCGATTGTCTGATCTGGCCTTGTATTGGGGGGTACAGATGAGGACTACGAACCTGCTATCTCGAATCGCCCCCTCCATAAAGGCAGAGAGTTCTTCTCCCGGGTGGACGTTCCACCGATCTAAAATTGCATCAACCCCGTTGTTCCTGAGACGTGTTGCCAGGTCAATTACCCATGCCTTGTGCTCTTCGCTGTCCCATGAGTAGGAGATGAAGACTTTGGGTGGTGTAGATTCCATAAAGGAGGCAGGCGTCACTTCGGTGGACTCGGAACTGGGCCTTTGGGATGGCATGCCCAATGGCGGGTAGCATGCAGGACAGGCGAAGATTCTTCTTCGTACTGCCTAGTGCAGAGAGTGGCCGGGCACCAATCAAGAGGTGCCAATCTTGTATCAAGACTCGTACCTTACCCCGGCAGCAACGGCGATCGAGGCCGTGTAATTGGCGGTAGGGCACGGGAATCGAACTCGCCAGGGACTGCTCTCGCAGCCCCTCACCGGTTTTGAAGACCGGGCCGGCCACCAGGTCCGGAGGCCCTACCGCGGGTGATTACCGCCGCTCCGCGCCGGTCCGTCAACCACGGTCACGGCTTGCGCGCGGACACCACGGCGTACTCGTCGCAGTTGAACAGCGCGGGCCACTGGAGTTGCTCCGGCGTCATCCGCATCGCCTTGTGCACGTCCGCGCGCACCTGGTGCAGGGACGTGCTCCCCGGACTGCGCTCCAGCTGCGTCATGCCCCGCAGCGCCACCAGCGCCGTGTTCACCGCCGGGTATACGTCATCCGCGATCGACTCCACCTTCGCGTCCTGGAACCCCGCCCGCCGCAGTTCCTCCCGGTAGCGCTCCGTCGACCAGACGTTCTCCTCCGGAAACGCAATCAGCCCCCGCCAGTAGCGGTAGCGCAGCCTCGCGCGCAGTCCCGCGCCCGACTCGCGGTCCGTCTTCTGCGCCATGTCCGCCATCACCAGCCGGCCTCCCGGCTTGAGCACCCGGAAGGCCTCGCGCAGGAAGTCCTGCCGCGTCCGGAAGTGCATCGCGGACTCCAGCGCGAACACCACGTCGAACGCTCCCTCCGGCCCCGGCAGCGCCGTCGCGCTCCCCACCTCCAGCCGGACCACGCCCTCCAGCCCCGTCAGCTTCACGCGCTCCCGGCCCACCTTCACCTGGTTCGGCGTGATGTTCACCCCGACGATGCTCGCGGGCTTGAACTCCTCCGCCCACAGCAGGTCCTGGTCCGCGTACCCGAAGCCGCAGTCCAGGACGGCATCCCCAGGCCCCAGCTTCGCCGTCCTCGCCAGCAGGCGCGCCATCTCCGCCTGCGCGGACCGGAACAGCTCCCCAACGCGCTCCACGTTGGAGTCGTCCACCTTCTCCACGTGCTTCCAGTAGCCCAGGTTGATCCAGAAGGGCTCCCGGCCCGTCGTCACCCGGATGTCCCGCGGCGTCGGCATCCCCGCCACCCAGGCCCCTGTCTCGTTCGTGTAGAAGCGCTCCGGGTCCGCCAGGAACGCACTCTTCAGCCGCGTCGCGACCTGCTTCACGTTGACCATCCCAAGCCTCCTTGGACTCCCAACCGATGGCCGGAACCCTAGCCCGTGTCACGGCAATTCCAGACCTGGCTCGCATGTCGGTTTTCACTGGTGAATGGAGCGGGGACGCTCGCCCGGTGTCCCAGGGGGTGCCTTGCCCGGCGCGTCATCCGGGCTCCATGATGGGCGCCCTTCCTCCATGCGCCGAACCCTCCGTTCCGTCCTCCTGGCACCGGGCTTCCTGCCGGTGTCCGTCCTGCTGTTGTGTCTGTGTCTGTCCTTGAGCGCGCATGCGGCGACGGCGTTGCCCTTCCGGGTCGGGCCTCCCTCCAGGTGGGTGAAGCCGCTCCCCATTCCTCCGGACTCCCGCCCGAAAGCAGCGGGTGACGACGAGACGAGCGTCGCCTGGCTGCTGACGGATAAACAGGTGCGCGTGTCTGGCCCTTCGCGCGAGCAGTACGTGCACGCGGCCCGGAAGGTCCTCTCGCCGCAAGGCATCGAGCGCGTCACGGACATCCAGATCCGCTTCGACCCGACCTACCAGAAGCTCACCGTCCACGGCATCTGGCGCATCCGCGACGGCCGCCGCGAGGACGTCTTCCAGGCCTCCGAAGCCCGCGTCATCCAGCAGGAGACCGAGCTCCAGAACCGGCTCTACAACGGCACCCTCTCCGTGGTGCCGTTCCTGCGCGACGTGCGCGTCGGCGACACGGTGGAGGTGGCGTACTCCCTCGCAGGGGCCAACCCCGTCTTCGGCGGCCGCTTCTCCGACGCCGTCGTCGCGGGCCAGCCTTTCCCCGTGGTCCACTTCGCCTACCGGCTGCTGTGGCCGGAGGGGCGGGGGCGCACGCTCTTCATCCGGGACTTCGCCGCGCCGGGCCTGTCGCGCTCGGAGTCGATGCTGGACGGCGAACGGGAAATCGTCCTGGAGCGCCGCGACGTGCCCTCCGTCCGCTCCGAGGACCACGTCCCCGGATGGCAGCCCGTCTACCCCTGGGTCCAGCTGAGCGAATACAAGGACTGGAACGACGTCGCGCGCTGGGCCTCCTCGCTCTTCCAGGTGCCCACGCGCTCGAAGGCGCTGGAGCAGGAGGTCCGCCGGCTCGCGAAGGAGCCCACGCCCGAGGCGCGCTTCCTCGCCGCGCTGCGCTTCGTCCAGGACGAGGTGCGCTACCTGGGCATCGAGATGGGCCCCAACTCCCACCAGCCCCATCCGCCCGACGAAGTCCTCCAGCGCCGCTTCGGCGACTGCAAGGACAAGTCCCTGCTGCTGGTGGCGCTGCTCAAGGGCCTGGGCATCGACGCGCGGCCGGCGCTCGTGAACACGGACCTCACGCAGCTGTTGGACGGCTGGCGTCCCACCTCCACCGCGTTCGACCACGCCATCGTCCACGCCACCGTGGCCGGCCGTGAGCTGTGGGTGGATCCCACGTCGACGCTGGAGCGGGGAGGACTGGACAGCTACGAGCCGCCTCCCTACGGCCGGGCCCTCATCGTCGCCCCCGGCACCACGGCGCTCTCCGTCATCCCCGCGCCCACGCTGAAGGAGCCCTCCGTCTTCGTGGACGAGACCTACGTCGCGAAGGACCGCGACGGGCCCGCGACGCTCGACGTGGTCACCACCCGCACGGGCGAATCCGCCAACTCCATGCGCCGCATGCTCGCGAGCACGTCCCTGTCCGAGCTGTCCCGCTACTACGTCAACTACTACGCGAAGAAGGACGCGAAGATCACCGTCGAGAAGCCCATGACGGTGGACGACGACACCGCGAAGAACGTGCTCGTCCTGCACGAGCACTACCGCATCGAGGACTTCTGGTCCTCCGACGGCCGCCGGGACTTCAGCGCGCACACCCTCCGCGAGTACCTCACCGAGCCGAGCTACTCCCGCCGCGCCTTCCCGCTGGAGGTGCGGCACCCCGTCTTCGCCCGCCACCGCATCACGCTGAAGTCCAGCGAGCCTCTTCCCGGTGGCAAGGAGCACAGCGCCGTGGACGATCCGGCCTTCCGCTTCGAGGCCGACACACGCGCCGACGGCAAGACGGTGGTGCTCGACTACCGCTACCGCAGCCTCGCGGACTCCGTCCCGCCGGAGCGCATCGCGGAGTACGTGAAGGCCGTGCGCACCACCGACGATCATCGCGGCTATTACGTCCAGCTCGGGAGCCGTCCTGCCCGCCGGGCCTCGCGAGCTCCGTCCGGCGATGCGGATACCCTCCTCCTGGGCGTCATCACGACGTGCCTCGTGCTGTGGTTCGTCATCGCGCAGGGGGGCCCGTTGGAGCTCTGGCGCAAGGGCCGCGCCTGGGGCCGGCGCCGCGCCTTCGCACGCAAGTTCGACGCCGACCACCGGGGCGACAGCGCCGGGTCCGCCATCCCCATCACCAGCCCCCAGGAGCTGCTGTCCACGCTGGGCCGCCTGCGCTGCGCCTGCGGGGCCTCCAGCGAGGCCCCACGGGACTCGCTCCGCCACGAGACCATCGTCCTGGGCGACCGCCACCTCACCCTGGTGCAGTGGCAGTGCCCCGCCTGCGCCCGCGCCCGCCGCGCCTACTTCGAGGACAAGGGCTCGCGCGCCGCCTGACGCCTACTGGCAGATGCCCGGACAGTCCGCGCTGCCCCCGGGCTGGCACGTGTCGGACGGATCATCCACGCAGGTGTTCCCGGACACGTTCCCCGCGCAGCCCCCGAAGAGCCCGCCGCAGCACTCGACATACCCCTCCGGCACGTCACACGGCGTCGGGAAGGACTGGCACGTCTCGCTGTCCGAGCGCGCGAACACCACCACCTGCGGACACGTGCGCGGCTCTTCGTTGTCGTCGCCCAGGCAGCCCGTCAGGCCCAGCACCGCCATCAGCCCCAGCTTCGTCCATGCATGCATGGCGCGCATCAGGGCAGGGGAGAACGGCGCTAGTCCAGCCCCCGCTCCCACAGGTCGTCTTCATCCAGACCCATCAAGTGACCGACTTCGTGCATCACCGTGATGCCAATCTGTTCGATCAGCTCCTCGCGGGTGCGCGCGAAGCGCTCCAGGTTCTTCTGGTACAGCACGATGGAGGGCGGGAAGTGATCCGCCGCGTCCATCACGCTGCGCTCGCCCACGGGCGTGCCCCGGAACACGCCCAGGATGCACGGCGACAGTGGCGGCTGCTGACCCAGCAGGTCCTCATCCGACGGCAGGTCCTCCACCGCCAGCGTCACGTTGTCCATGTACTGCTTCACCTGCGAGGGCAGGGCGCGCATCGCGTCCTCCACCGCGCGGTCGAACGCCGCCTCCTCCAGCGCCACCGGCGGCGGCAGCTCCTCCGGCGCCAGCGCTTGCGCCCGGGAGAAGCGCTTCTTCGCCTCCTTCGCATCCTGGCGCCGCTCGGCGACGAGCCCCAGGTAGTGGTGCGCCCACGCCTCGTCCGGCGCGTCCTTCAACACCCGCTCGAAGGCCTCCTGCGCGGGCTGAAAGCGGCACAATTCGAACAGCGCGATGCCCCGCTCCAGCTGCGCGTCCGGCGAGCGCGGCATGTGCGCCAGCGCCTGGTCCAGGATTTTCAGCGCGGACTCGCACTCCCCCAGCTGGTTGAGGCCCATGCCCTCCAGGAGGAGGAACTCGTAGACGAGCTCCACGTCGTCGTCCCGCTGCGCCAGCTTCCGCCCGCGGCCGCACCACTCCAGCCCTTCCTCCACCGCCTCGCGGTCCTCGCCGGTGCGGCACACGAGGAACTCCGCCGCGCCAAAGAGGATCTCCAGGTCTTCCGGGGCCATCTTGAGGGCGGCGCCATAGGCCTTGCCCGCGTCCTCCAGGCGGCCCACCTCCACCAGCGCGGCGGCCCGGTAGTGCAGGGCTTCTGGTGAGTCGGGAACGTCCCGGAGCAGGGCGTCGGCGCTGGTGAGCGCGGCCTCGAAGTCCCTCGCCTCGAAGGCGTCCGCGACCCCCTCCAGCCGCGCGTCCATGTCCCGCGCCTCCCCTTGCTTCGCCATGCGCTTCGCCATACGGGCCGGCAGCTAAGAAGCCGCCCTTCGCGTTGTCAACGACCGGCGTCGCTGTTACCTTCCAGCGCCCCGTTTCGGCCCGAACCCCGTGAACATCCTGGTCGTCGATGACGATTACGAGCTGTGCACCATGCTCTCTCGCTACCTGGAGATGCATGGCTACACCGTGTTCTCGGCGTCGGACGCGCTCCAGGCCCTGGACATCATGGAGCGGCACCCCGTGGGGCTGGTCATCACCGACTACCTGATGCCCCACCTGGACGGCATCCACTTCACGGAGATGCTGAAGGCGGACCCCCGCTTCCAGAACATCTCCGTCCTGATGATGACCGCCAGCACGGATGCCAACATCTCCGACCGGGGCCTGCGCAAGGGCGTCGCCATCACCCTGCAGAAGCCCCTGGACATGGGGCAGCTGCTCAACCTCGTGCGCTTCGCGGAGTAGGGCCTTCCTTGAGGCTGCCTGGGCCCCCCACCCGGGCGGGCCGGAAGGCGTCCTCAGGCCCACACGCCTGCCCCTTTCCGTTGACATCGTCGATGCGGCCCTTATGTTGGCGCTCGACATGGCCGAGTGCTAACGGCCATCCCCATTTGTAGAAATTCCCCAAGTATTATCGGAGGTTACGATGGCAGCGAAGGAAATCTTCTTCCACCAGTCCGCGCGCGATTCCATCCTGCGCGGCGTCCGGATCCTCGCGGATGCGGTCGCGGTGACGCTCGGTCCCAAGGGCCGCAACGTGGTCATCGAGAAGAGCTTCGGCTCGCCCACCATCACCAAGGACGGCGTCACCGTCGCCAAGGAGATCGATCTCGAGAACCGCTTCGAGAACATGGGCGCGCAGATGGTGAAGGAGGTCGCGTCGAAGACCTCCGACAAGGCCGGCGACGGCACCACGACGGCGACCGTGCTCGCGCGCGCCATCTATGAGGAGGGCCTGAAGCTGGTGGCCGCCGGCCACAGCCCCATGGACCTCAAGCGCGGCATCGACAAGGCGGTGGAGGTGGTGGTGGCGGAGCTGAAGAAGCTCTCCAAGCCCACGTCCGACAAGCAGGCCATCGCGCAGGTGGGCACCATCTCCGCGAACGGTGACGAGACCATCGGCACCATCATCGCGGACGCGATGGAGAAGGTGGGCAAGGAGGGCGTCATCACCGTCGAAGAGGCCAAGGGCCTGGAGACGACGCTCGACGTGGTGGAGGGCATGCAGTTCGACCGTGGCTACGTGTCGCCGTACTTCGTCACGAACCGCGACCGCATGGAGGTCGTCCACGAAGACCCCTACATCCTCATCAGCGAGAAGAAGGTCTCGTCGATGCAGGACATGATCCCCGTGCTGGAGCAGGTGGCGCGCTCGGGCAAGCCGCTGCTCATCATCGCGGACGACATCGAGGGCGAGGCCCTGGCCACCCTGGTGGTGAACAAGATCCGCGGCGTGCTGAACGTGGCCGCGGTGAAGGCGCCGGGCTTCGGTGACCGCCGCAAGGAGATGCTCAAGGACATCGCCACGCTGACGGGCGGCATGGTGGTGAGCGAGGAGCTGGGTCACAAGTACGAGAACCTGACCCTCAACGACCTGGGCCGCGCCAAGCGCATCACGGTGGACAAGGACAACACCACCATCGTGGACGGTGCAGGCCAGAAGGCGGACATCGAGGGCCGCATCAAGCTCATCCGCACCCAGATTGAGACGGTCACCAGCGACTACGACCGCGAGAAGCTCCAGGAGCGCATGGCGAAGCTCGTGGGCGGCGTGGCGGTCATCAACGTCGGCGCGGCGACCGAAGTGGAGATGAAGGAGAAGAAGGCCCGCGTGGAGGACGCGCTGCACGCGACCCGCGCGGCCGTCGAAGAGGGCATCGTCCCTGGCGGCGGCGTGGCCTACATCCGCAGCCTCAAGGCGCTGGACGGCCTGAAGCTGGGCGGCGAGCAGAACTTCGGCGTGGACATCATCCGCAAGGCGCTGCAGGAGCCGCTGCGCAAGATCTCCAGCAACGCCGGCGTCGAGGGCGCGGTCGTCATCAACAAGGTCAAGGACGGCACCGGCGCGTTCGGCTTCAACGCCCGCACGGAGACCTACGAGGACCTGGAGAAGGCCGGCGTCATCGACCCGACGAAGGTCGAGCGCACCGCGCTGCAGAACGCCGCCTCCGTGGCGTCCCTGCTGCTCACCACCGAGGCGATGATCGCCGAGCGCCCGAAGAAGAAGGCCAAGGGCGGCGCGGGCGGCGGCGCCATGCCGGAGTACGGCGGCGACGACATGGACTACTGAGCCGGCTGAAGGCTCCGTAGCTCCGTAAGGGTTTCCGGCCCCGGTGGGCCTCGCGAAAGCGGGGCGCCCGGGGCCGGAGTCTTTTCAGGAAGCGGTCTTCTTGAAGGCCAGGCCCAGCTCGCGGCTGAGCGCCGCGGTGTCGGAGAGCAGCTTGGGCAGGCACGCGGCGGCCCCGGCGCGCAGCGACGCCAGCGCCGTGTCCATGGTGAGGTGTTCCGCCAGGACGACGAAGGGCGCGCCCTGGCTCAGGGCCCGGGCCAGCTCCAGCGCCTTCTTGCCGTAGGCCGGCGCGAAGTCCCACGACACCACCACGCCCACGGGCGGCTCCATCGTGACCACCTCCGCGCCCGCGACGACGCGCGCCTCCAGCCCCAGGAGGGTCAGCGCCTCCGAAATCAGCCGCGCGGTGGCCGGGTTGTCCTCCAGCACGTCCACCCGGCGCACGGCGGCGCTGGGGGCCGGGACGGGCGGCGCGGCCGGCGTGTACAGCGCCTGCCGCAACAGCGCGCGCACCTGGCGGATGTCGTCGAAGGGCTTGAGCAGGTAGTCCACCACGCCCAGTTGGAGCGCCTGCTGCGTCGTCACCAGCGAGGGGTATCCCGTCATCAGGATGACGCGCGACGCGGGGTCCAGCTTCCGCGCGTGCTGGGCCAGCTCCAGGCCGGAGATCCCGGGCAGGTTCTTGTCCGTGACGATGAGGTCCACGCGCGACGAGCGGAGGATTTCGAGCGCGGCCTCGCCCGTGGCCGCTTCAATGACTTCGCACTCCTTGTCCATCAGGTCCTTGAAGACCATCCGGATGATGCCCTCGTCGTCCACCACCAGCAGGCGCTTGCGCGGCGGGCGCGGCGCGTCCGTGGGCGGGAAGAGCACGCGGAACACCGTGGCCGGGGGCGGCACCTCGCGCAGCGTCGTGGGCGGCACCAGGGCAATCTGCGCGTGGTGCTCCTGCGCGATGCGGCGACAGACGGCGAGCCCCAGGCCCGTGCCGCGTTTGCTGGCGGAGACGTAGGGCTCGAAGATGCGCGTCTTGAGCTCGTCCGGGATGCCCGGTCCCCAGTCGGACACGTAGAGGGCCGCGGAGGCGCCGTCGCGCGCGAGCGTCACCTTCACGCGGCCCCGGCCGGACATGGCGTCGCGGGCGTTGTTGAGCAGGTTGAGCGTGAGCTGCTCAATCAGCCGCGCGTTGCCCTGGATGGTGAGGTCCTCGGGGGCCTCCACCTCCAGGGAGATGCGCGCCGAGTCCGGGTTGACGCTGAACACCTTCGCCGCCGCCCAGATGGGCGCCGCCAGGGACAGCCGCTGCTGCGGGGCCGGCCGCTCGCTGGCCAGGCGGATGAAGTCGGAGACGATCTGCTCCATCCGCTCCACCTGCGCGAGCAGCAGCTTCAGCGGGCCGCTGGAGCCAGCTTCCTCGGCGAGCAGCTGGGCGTAGGCCTTCGCGCCCAGGAGGGGCTGACGCAGCTCGTGGAGGACCTCCGCGGCGACCTGATGGGTGTGGGCGTTGGCGCGTTGCAGCGCCACGGCCGCGAGCCGTGCCTTCTCCAGGTCCCCCGCGTCCAGGGCCTGGAGCAGCTGCGCGAGCGGCGAGGGGGTCTCCATGCGCGGGAGCATGGCGGAGGCGGGTGTTCACGCGCAACGCACCCCCCGCGGGATTCGGTTGACCGCGCTCGCGGCCGAACGGATGCTCGCGCACGCCCTCCAGCCCGGCCTGACGGAAAATGCTGCTGCCCGCTCGCCCGCTGGGGACTCTCCCTGTCGCTGAGGTCCTCATGCCGCAGACGAACCCGTTCCACTCGCTGGTGCCCCGGAAGCTGACGGACTCCGAACTGGCCCGCTCCATCCGGCTCAACATCGAGGCGGAGCTGGACGCCATCAACCTCTACGCCGCGCACCTGGACGCGACGGACAACGAGGAGGCGAAGGCCATCCTGCGGCACGTCATGGACGAGGAGCGCGAGCACGCGGCCCTCTTCTGGCAGCTCATCGCGCGGTTGGATCCGGAGCAGGCCCAGCACGACCGCGAGGCGTCGCAGAAGTACCGCCTCATCACCACCGGCGCGTCCCACGAAGAGGTGGAGGCGGTGAGCGAGGGCGGCGGCAGCGTACCCGCGGAGGTGGAGCTGCCCAAGCACCTCACCGTGGGCAGCCTGCGCAAGTAGCGCGCGCTCCGGTTTTCAGCCCTGGCCCTGCGGGGGCGGGGGATTCTGACGGCGCTCGGCCGGGGTGGCTTCCAGGTCCTGCGCCGCCATGTAGACGACGTTCCGGGTGCCACGCTTGCCCCGGTACATGGCCCGGTCGGACAGGTCCAGCAGGTGGTCCTTGTCCTGGGCGTGCTCGGGGAAGCTGGCCACGCCGATGCAGGTGGTGAGCTTGAGCGCCAGCCCCTCGCGGCCCAGGAACTGATGGGTCTCCATGGTGCGGCGGATGCGCTCGGCGACCTTGAGGGCCCCGCCGGAGTCCGTGCCGCGCAGGAGCACCACGTACTCGTCACCGCCGAAGCGCGCCACCACGTCCGGGTCGCGCACGCAGCCCTTGAGCACGCGCGCGGCCTCCACCAGCACGCGCGAGCCCACCAGGTGCCCGTGCGTGTCGTTGATGGCCTTGAAGCGGTCCAGGTCCAGGAACAGCAGGGAGAAGGGGCGCTCCGTCTGGAGGGCCTCGTTCACCTCGCGGTCCAGCACCAGGTGCAGGTAGCGCGTGTTGAACAGGCGGGTGAGGTCGTCGACGTAGGCCAGGTCCTCCACGGCGGCGAAGCGGCCCAGGTTGCGCAGGGCCAGCGCCCAGTTGCGCACGAGGAAGCCCACCGTCTCCGCGTGGTGCTCCGCGGGCGCGTTGTCGTGGAAGAGCACCGCGTGGCCCAGCACCAGCTCGCCGTCCACGGCGGGGAAGGAGAGGGTGCGCGGCCAGGGAACTTGAAGTCCGTCGAGCTCCACGGGCGTGCGTGTGCCCGAAAGCCGCTCGATGAGCTGCGGGACCAACGCCTCGTGCAGGTCCACCGGCAGCCCGCGCATGCCGTGTGAGCGGAAGCCCGTGCCGCTGGGTTCCCGCTCCAGGAGCATCACCGCGGAGGCGTTGGCCATGGACTCCAGCGCGTCCGACGCGGCCATGGACAGCCGCTCACGGTCGAGCGTGGTGGCGATGCGCTGGCCCGCCTCCAGCAGCGCGACGTGCTGGCGCAGGGACGCGTTCTCACGCATCAGGTCGCGCGTGGTGAGCGCGCGGCGCAGCGCGTGCTCCAGGGCCTCCGGCGCCACGGGCTTGACCAGGTACTCCGCCGCGCCGCTCTTGATGGCGCGCACCGCGGGGGCCACCTTGTCCAGGCCGGTGATGACCAGCACCTCCACGCCGGGGTAGCGCTCGCGCACGTGGCGCAGCACCTCCATGCCGTCGCCGCCGGGGAGGATGAGGTCGGTCACCACCGCGTCGAACCGCTCCGCGGAGAGGGCGGCCTTCGCGTCCGCCACGGTGGGCACCGCCGTGACGAGGTGTCCCGCGGCCGTGAGGTAGTCGCCGTAGAGATTGCGGGCGATCTTTTCGTCGTCGACGAGGAGCAGTCGCGCCATGACTGTTCAGGGCTTAGCACCCAACGCTGGAAGGCTGCTAGGGTCCCAGGCCGTGCCCTTTGAAAGCGGACGGCGGCTCTGCCTGCTGGTGGAGGCCGGTGAGACGCGTTACGCGGTGGAGGCCACGTCCGTCATCGAGGTCGCGATGCCGGGCGCCCGCGGCGCGAGTCTGCGCGGCGTACTGGAAGTGAAGGACCTCTCCGCGCTGCTCGGCGGCCTGCCGGAGGACGTGCCGGGCATGGTCGTGGTCCTGGACGTCAGCCCCACGCTCGCGGTGCGGGTGCGCTCAGTGGTGGAGGTCGCGGATGTCGCGAGGGATCCGTTCTTCCTGCTGCCTCCGGGCCTGGCGGACTCGCTGGCGCCGCTGAGCCGGGGCGCGGTGCTGCACAAGGACCGGCTGTACCTGGAGCTCATCGTGGAGGCGCTGCCGCACCGGGCGGGCCCCCGGGCGACCCCGCCGGAGCCCCGGCCCGTTCACTGGGCGGACGAGCCCCCGGAGCGGGCGCTGGTGCTGGAGTCCCAGGGGGTGCTGTTCGGCGTCCCGCTCGCTTGCGTCTCCCAGGTGGTGCCCCGGGGCGAGGCGTTCAGCGTGCTCCCGGTGCAGAGCGGGCCGGTGGCGGGCGTCTATCCGCACGCGCAGGCGCTGTGGCCCATCTGTTCGATTCCAGCGCTGCTGGGAGCGCCAGCTCGGGTGGAGGAGCTGTTCGTCCTCACGGAATTGGCGGGGCGGAACGTGGGGCTGGCGGCCACCCGGGTGCTTGGTGTGCTGCAGAAGTTCAAGCCGGCCGAGCTTCTCGGAACGTTCCGGGCGCCGGGGCTGCCGGATCCGGTGATGTTACTGGACCTGCAGCGCATGTTTTCTTGATCGGCCCAACGCGCGAATCCTAAGCTTCTCCGATTGACACAGGGCGTGCAGGCAGGCTTGCTCGCCCGAAATCTCAAACGAATTCAGGGGGGTATGCGCCCCCCGAGGCCGGAGCCGATGCCCAAGAATCTACTGATCGCCGACGACTCGCTCACCATCCGCAAGGTGATCGGGATGATCTTCGCGACGGAAGACTTCCAGGTGACCGCGGTGGACAACGGGCTGGACGCCATCTCCCGCACGCGCGAGCTGCGTCCGGACGTGGTGCTCGCCGACGTGATGATGCCGGGCAAGAGCGGCTACGAGGTCTGCGAGGCGCTCAAGAGCGACCCCGCCACGCAGGCCATCCCGGTGCTGCTGCTGGCTGGCACCTTCGAGGCGTTCGACGAGAACCGCGCGAAGGCCGCGCGGGCGGACGACCACATCACCAAGCCCTTCGAGAGCCAGATCCTCCTCGACAAGGTGAAGGCGCTGGTGGGCCAGAAGTCCAACACGATGCCCGCGTCCGCCGCGACGCGCGTGCTGCCCCAGACCGCCGCTCCGGTTGCCCCGGCCAGTGCGCCGCCCGCCGCCGCCGCGCCTCCGGGTGCGCGTCCCGCGGGTGCGCCGCCTCCGGGCGCTGTTCCTCCGGGTGCGCGTCCTCCGGGCGCGGGTATGCCGCCGCCGGGTGCGCGTCCTCCGGGCGCGGGTGTGCCGCCGCCTCCGGGCGCGGCGCGTCCGCTGCCGGGTGCCATGCCGCCGGGCGCGCGTCCTCCGGGGGCGCCGCCTCCGGGCGCCATGCCGCCGGGTGCACGTCCTCCGCCGGGTGCGCCGCCTCCGGGCATGGGTGCGCGTCCTCCGGGGGCGCCGCCTCCGGGCGCCATGCCGCCGGGTGCGCGTCCTCCGCCGGGTGCCATGCCGCCGGGCGCGCGTCCTCCGGGTGCGCCGCCTCCGGGCATGGCCGCGCGTCCTCCGGGCCCTGGCGCCCCGAACATTCCGGGCGGTTTCCCGCGTCCTCCGGGCGCCGCGCCGCTGCCGGCCGCGCCCCCGCCCGCCGCGGTGCCTCCGGCCGCCCGTGCCCGGGATCCGTTCGGCCTGGGCGCTCCGGCCGCGCCGCCCGCAGCGCAGGCCCGGACGGAGAGCATCCGCATCGAGGACTCGCTGCCTGAGCCCAGCGGCGCGGAGGAGATCTCCCTGGACATCGGCGGCCCCTCGCCGGCGACTCCGCCCGCGCGCGCCCGTCCGGCCGCGGATGGCGGCGAGGCACTGCTGCGCGAGGCGCTGTCGAAGGCGTCCCGCGAGGTCATCGAGAAGATTGCCTGGGAGGTCGTACCGCAGC
This sequence comes from Corallococcus sp. AB045, assembly GCF_003668895.1. Classification (NCBI taxonomy): domain Bacteria; kingdom Pseudomonadati; phylum Myxococcota; class Myxococcia; order Myxococcales; family Myxococcaceae; genus Corallococcus; species Corallococcus sp. AB045. The sequence continues at coordinate 28,277 of NZ_RAWN01000068.1, read as the reverse complement.
TGGCGGAGACCATCATCCGGGAAGAGCTGGAGCGGCTCATCAAGGACCGCGAGACCCAGCATTGATTCGCAGTCCCCTCTGATTCCCCGCCGGCCCCGTCGGGGGCCGGCCGCTTGCAATGACTGACACGACTGAACTGTCCAAGGCCTACGAGCCCTCCGAGGTGGAGGCGCGGTGGTACAACCACTGGCTGGAGCGCGACTACTTCCGCGCCGAAGCCCCTTCCTCCAAGCCGCCGTTCAGCATCGTGCTGCCGCCGCCCAACGTGACGGGCAGCCTGCACATCGGCCACGCGCTCACCGCGACCATCCAGGACATCCTCACGCGCTGGAAGCGGATGAGCGGCTTCAACGCGCTCTGGCTGCCGGGCACGGACCACGCGGGCATCGCCACGCAGATGGTGGTGGAGAAGGAGCTCAAGAAGACGGAGGGCAAGAGCCGCCACGACCTGGGCCGCGAGGCGTTCCTCGAGCGCGTCTGGACGTGGAAGGGCAAGTTCGGCGCGCGCATCGGCGAGCAGCACCGCTACCTGGGCGCGTCGCTGGACTGGAGCCGCGAGCGCTTCACCATGGATGAGCAGTCCTCGGCCGCGGTGCGCGAGGTGTTCGTCCGGCTGTACGAAGAGGGCCTGATGTACCGGGCCCAAAAGCTGATCAACTGGTGCCCGTCCTGCCGCACGGCCCTCTCCGACCTGGAAGTGGAGCACGAGGAGAAGAACGGCTCGCTCTGGCACATCCGCTACCCGGTGAAGGGCACGGAGCGCTTCCTCACCGTGGCGACGACGCGCCCGGAGACGCTGCTGGGCGACACGGCCGTCGCCGTGCACCCGGATGATCCGCGCTACCAGGACCTCATCGGCAAGAGCGTGGCGTTGCCGCTCACCGACCGGGAGATCCCCGTCATCGCGGACGGCGAGCTGGTGAACATGGAGTTCGGCACCGGCGTGGTGAAGGTCACGCCCGCGCACGACTTCAACGACTACCAGACGGGCCTGCGCCACAAGCTGCCGATGCTGTCCATCCTGGACGAAGCGGCGCGGATGACGAAGGACACCGGCAAGTACGCGGGTGTGGATCGCGCCGAAGCGCGCAAGCAGGTGCTGGCGGACCTGACGGAGCAGGGCCTGCTGGAGAAGGAGGAGCCGCACAAGCTGAACGTGGGCACCTGCCAGCGCTGCGCCACGGTGGTGGAGCCGCGCCTGTCGCCGCAGTGGTTCATCAAGATCGAACCGCTGGCGAAGCCGGCCATCCAGGCCGTGGAGGAGGGCCGCACGAAGTTCGTCCCCGAGTCCTGGACGAACACGTACTTCCACTGGATGAACAACATCCACGACTGGTGCGTGAGCCGCCAGCTGTGGTGGGGCCACCAGATTCCGGCGTGGTACTGCGCGGCGTGCACGCCAGCGGAGGAGCGCTCGAAGGACACGGCGGACGTCATCGTGTCGCGCACGCCGCCGGAGTCCTGCCCGAAGTGCGGTGGCAAGGACCTGACGCAGGATCCGGACGTGCTGGACACCTGGTTCTCGTCCGCGCTGTGGCCGTTCTCCACGCTCGGCTGGCCGAAGCAGACGGCGGACCTCCAGACCTTCTACCCGACGTCCGTGATGGAGACGGGCCACGACATCATCTTCTTCTGGGTCGCCCGGATGATGATGATGGGCCTGCACTTCATGAACGACGTGCCCTTCCGCACCGTGTACCTGCACGCGATGGTGCGCGACGAGAAGGGCGAGAAGATGTCCAAGACGAAGGGGAACGTGATCGATCCCCTGGACGTCATCTTGGGCGCGAAGGCGGAAGCGCTGCAGCCGTCGCTGCGCAACCGCTTCCCGCAGGGGATGCCCGCGCACGGCGCGGACGCGCTGCGCTTCACGCTGGCGTCGCTCACGCAGCAGGGCCGAGACATCAAGCTGTCCATGGACCGCCTGGGGGGCTACAAGGCGTTCTGCAACAAGCTGTGGAACGCCAGCCGCTTCGCCCTGATGAACATGGGCGACTTCAACCTGGACAAGACGCCGCTGGAGGGCCGCAAGCTGACGCTGGCGGACCGGTGGATCCTCTCCCGGCTGCAGAAGGCCACCGAGCAGACGCGCGCGTCGCTGGAGGCGTTCGGCTTCGCGGAGGCCGCGTCCACGCTGTACCAGTTCCTGTGGGCGGAGTTCTGCGACTGGTACATCGAGCTGGCGAAGGGCTCGCTGTACGGCGAGGACGCGGAGGCCAAGGACACCACGCGCGCGGTGCTGGTGACGTGCCTGGACCGCATCCTGCGGCTGATGCACCCGTTCATGCCGTTCATCACCGAGGAGATCTGGCAGAAGCTGCCGATGTCCCGGCCCACGGAGAGCATCTGCATCGCGGCGTACCCGGAGCCGGAGTCGGCGTGGGTGGACGCGGCCGCGGAAGGCGAGATGGCGCCGGTCATCGCGGCCATCGAGGGCCTGCGCACGCTGCGCGGCGAGAGCAACCTGCCGCCGTCCGCCAAGGTGAAGGCGGTGGTGCAGAGCCCGGACGCGACGACGCGCGAATTGCTGGAGCGTTGGCGCGCGTACCTGATGCCGCTCGCGGGCCTGTCCGAGGTGGTGGTGGGCCCCCCGGGCGCCAAGCCTCCGCAGGCGGCGGCGTTCGTGAGCGGCAACCTGGAGATCTACGTGCCCCTGGCGGGCCTGGTGGACCTGGACGCGGAGCGCGACCGCCTGAAGAAGGAGATCGCCCGGGCCGAGCAGGAACTCGCCGGTTTGCAGCGCAAGCTGGACAACCCGAACTTCGTGGCCCGTGCTCCGCCGGACGTGGTGGAGAAGGACAAGGCCCGGGTGACGGAGCTCCAGGAGCGCACGGTCAAGCTGCAGGATCACCTCCAGCGCATCGCCCCGGAGCCCCCCATGTCCGAGACGCCGTCACCGTTACCGGGCAGCACCGAGTCCGAAGCCCCTGAAGCGTCCGAGTCCCCCGCGCCCGAGAGCGCCCAGGTGAAGGTGGCCGCCGAGCCGCAGGCACCGAAGGACGAAGCGGTGAACCTGGGCCAGGAGCTGAAGGGCGAGATTGAAGCCGAAGAGGCCTCGCAGGCGCCCCAGGCCGCGGATCCGGTGGTCGAGGAGGCCCTCAACAAGCTGCGCGAGGGCACCAAGGAAGGGCTGTCTCCGGCGGACCACCACGACCTGGGCGTCGCGTACATGAGCATGGGCCTCGTGGACGATGCGATGCGCGAGTTCGACCGGGCCAAGGAGGGCGGCGACTCCCGCGAGGCGCCGGAGGGTTCGGCGAAGCCGGTGAAGAAGGCCCCGGCGAAGAAGGCGGCGGGCAAGAAGACGGCCGCGAAGAAGGCTCCGGCGAAGAAGGCCTCCGCGAAGAAGGCGGCGGTGAAAAAGGCCCCTGCGAAGAAGGCCTCCGCGAAGAAGGCGGCGGGCAAGAAGTCCGCCGCGAAGAAGGCTCCGGCGAAGAAGGCGGCGGGCAAGAAGACGGCCGCGAAGAAGGCGGCGGTGAAGAAGGCCCCGGCGAAGAAGGCCTCCGCGAAGAAGGCGGCGGGGAAGAAGACCGCCGCGAAGAAGGCCGCGGCGAAGAAGACCACTCGGGGCAAGCCGGCTCGCAAGGCGCGCCGGTAGGAGGCGGAAGTGCAGCAGGATTATCTCGATCGGCTCATCGCGCTGTCCCTCGACGAGGACCTGGGTGCTGCGGGGGACGTCACCTCGCTGGCAGTGGTCCCCGCCGACGCGGAGGGCAGCGGTGAGCTGGTCGCGAAGGAGCAGATGATCGTCGCCGGCCTGGACGCCTTCGTCCGCGTCTTCCACATGGTGGACGCGGAGGTGGAGGTGGAGGTCCTCAAGCGCGACGGCGAGGAGATCAAACCGAAGGTGGTCGCCGCGCGCGTCCACGGCAAGCTGCGCTCTCTGCTGGCCGCGGAGCGCACCGCGCTCAACCTGGTGCAGCGCGCCGCCGGCATCGCGACGCTGGCCCAGCAGGCGATGACCTCCGTGCGAGGCTCGAAGCTGCGGGTGCTGGACACGCGCAAGACGCCGCCGGGCATGCGGGGGCTCGCGAAGCACGCGGTGCGCATGGGCGGCGCGTCCAACCACCGCTTCGGCCTCTTCGACGGCATCCTCATCAAGGACAACCACATCGCGGCGGTGGGCGGCGACATCACCGAAGCGGTCCGCCGCGCGAAGCTGAACGGTCCCCGGCTGGTGAAGATTGAAGTGGAGGTCACCAACTTCAAGCAGCTGGAGGAGGCCATCGCCGCGGGCGCGGACGTCATCATGTTGGACAACATGGACGACGCGCAGATCCGCGAAGCGGTGAAGCTGACGGCCAGCCGCGTGCCCATCGAAGTCTCGGGCGGCGTCACGTTGGACCGGCTGCCAAGGCTCGCGAAGCTGGGCGTGGACTTCGTGTCGATGGGCGCGCTGACGCACTCGGCGCGGGCCATGGACCTGTCGCTGGAGATCGCGACGACGAAGAAGAAGCCCGCGCGCAAGCCCCGCTCCGCGTAGGGCTGAAGCGAACGACATTCCAGGCTGCGAGAATGGGTAGGCGGGTCAGGGAAGACTGACCCGGCCTGCCCATTTTCTTTTGGAAGGACTACGCCTCCTCTGCGCGTGCCAGCTCGCAGGCCCAGTTACCCTCCGGGGAAGTGAGATCGTTGCCCTCGGCAACGAGATTGTCCTCAAGGAATGGGGGATTGACCGTCTGGGATGCGGCCCTGTACGAATGCAGGTTCCGGCGCTCCCCATCCACCCCTAATGGTTCGAGCGAGCCCGCAAAGGGCTCAGGCCGAAGTGTGCCCATCATGCCCAATGGTTTCTCGAAGTACTGGCTTGTCCTTGCAGTTCTGGTGTTGCTGCTCCCCCAATCTCGTGCATGGGGCGCTGTTTGCAGTGCCGGCGATGAGGCGGGTTGCTCAATGAGCAATGGCTGTCCTGGCACGATGACCTGCTTTGGTGTGGGCTATTGGGGAAAGTGCCAGCCCATGGCAGGGATTGGAGCAGGAACTTGTACAGGCTGTGGCGGTGCCACTGGCAAGGTCGTTTGCGGCGACAGTGGCCAAGTCCTTGCGTGCAAGACATCCGAAACGGAGTTGTGCAACAACTGCGACGACAACGCCGACGGAGTTATCGACAATGCCCCGGGGCAGGGTGCAAGAACCCTGACGCGAAGTTGTAACCGGACAGATACGCCGTGTCCGATCTCGGGCACCCAGAGCTGCACAACCGGATCGTGGAGCGCCTGCGCGGGATGTGGTGGGCGCGTCGCGTGCACCAACTGCAACAAGACTGGGCTTAGAATCTGTGACGCCTCCTGTAACCTGGGAAGCTGCGTCGTGGGCGAAGAGGACTGCAATGCCTGTGATGATGACGGCGATGGTCGCATCGACAACATTCCGGGAACCGACAACCCGTTGATCCGCACGTGTGAGAGCCCCTGCTCGGTCAAGCCCACCCAGACCTGTAGCCGTCCGAATGGTTATTGGGACGGCTTATGCTGGGGGTGTGCAGGCACAGCGCCGTGCACGGGCTGTGGTGGCAAGCAGGGAACAGGACAATGCACCTACTTCTGCCAGGTAAGCCAGGGTAACTGCAATGTCGGTCCAGAAGTATGCAACGCCTGTGACGACAACGCTGATGGGTTTATCGACAACGCGCTTGGAGCCAGCCAAAGTCACACTTTGACTGAGGCTTGCGTCATTTCAAACGGTGAATGCACGGTGGCCGGGACGAACTACTGCGCTCCAGGCCGTTATGGGACCTGTGTCTCAAATGTTCCTGAGGCATGCAACGGCGCTGACGATAACTGTGACGGAAACATCGACGAACTGGTGTGCAGGGCTCAGGCTGGCGGAACCGGCACCTGCGTGAGAACCACCTGTGAGACCCAGGGCGCGGCTTGCGGTTCGATCAGCGATGGCTGTGGTGGCAACCTGTACTGCGGGACCTGCGACGCGGGCCGGGTGTGTCAATCAAACTCTTGCGTCTCCGTGCAGTAGGGTGGGGAACGGTATTCGGGACTGCTGGGGGCGGCAGATGGCAAAGCGTACTGAGCGGACTTGGTCGCGTCGTGAAGAAATCACAGCTCCTTCCGTGAAAACAAAAAAATGGGGAGCTGCCGTCCTTCTGTTGTTTTATTTCAATGGACTGATGGCTGGGTGCATGAATGCGCTCCAGTCTGAAGATGCTCGGCCAGTGCGTCAGAGCATGAACCTGGATGCGGGCTTCACCCCTCCAGCACCAGGCACCATTCTGCCCACGGAGGTGGATGCGACGGGCCTTGCCGCTGGACCGGTCGCGGGCTCGGCGGGCGTCTCGATGAATGGCGCCGCGCTCTACAACATCCCGCTATGGACGCCGCCCTCTCGAGCCGGAATCGGACCGGAGCTGTCCCTGAACTACAGCAGTCAGTCAGGGGTGGGAATGGCGGGCATGGGCTGGGATGTATCAGGCATCTCCCGCATCACCCGTTGTGGCAAGTCCCTTGCCTTGGACGGAGTCGAAGCGGACCCCACCCTGGATGATGGCCCCAACGGAGACCGTTATTGCCTCGACGGGCAACGGTTGATCAATGTTGCAGGGGCCTACGGAACGGAGGGCTCCGAATACCGCGCGGAGTTCAACGGGCACGAGAAGATCGTGGCACTCGGTGTCTCTGACATGGGGCCGAGTACCTTCCGGGTGTATCAGACCGATGGCACCATCCGTACCTACGGCCCGATCGCGCCCGGCTTCAAGACGAAGGTCACGTACACGCCGCAGACGGACACGTATGTTCGCAACGTGGAGAAGTACATCAAATTTGAGTGGGGATTGACTCGGGTCGAAGACACGATGGGAAATTACATGACCATCGACTACTCGATTCTCGGGAGTTCTCAGGCAGGCTTCGAGATTCTTCCGAAGACAATCCGGTATACGGGGTTCGCGGGCGCACCCGCACTTGCGCCGACGCGCAGGATCGAGTTCGTCTACGAAGACGATCCATTCGCCACGGATCGATGGATTTCTGGATACAAGATGCGCCGAGCCAAGAGGCTTGCATCGCTGGAGATGTATGGCCCGGCACCCAGTGTCGAAGGCAAGCTCAAGACTTATCACTTCAAGTATCGGACCGGCTATCACGTTCGGGAGTCCGCCAGCCTCCTGAGAACACTGTCCGAATGCGATGGTCAGGGTGTCTGCAAGGAGGACCTTGTCTTCGAATACGACATTCCTCCGATGCGATTGCGGAACGAGACGGTCAAGTTCACGTTCTCGGGAGTTGCCGGGCGCAACCAGTGCTACTTCGGAGATCTCGACGGAGATGGGCGCGACGATGTTGTCTATGGGGCAAGTGATAATCGGTACTACTATCGATTGAGCCAGGGCGTGGGGTTTGGGGCGCCTGTTCTTGCAAAGGGACTGCCTGAGATTGTAAGGCAGCCGCAGAACGACTCGTCACTGCCACCACTGGATACCATTGAGGCGGAAAGCAATGCGCTTTTTGACCTTGATGGAGACCGGCGCTCGGAGTTCATGCTGACGAAGTACCAATGGTACTGGGTGGTTGTAGGCGGCGGTTTGCCCAATGAGCGGCGCGCGAATGTTGGCAACCTGCTGTATCGCAACTACAAGAATGCCCAGGGCGATGTTGAGTTCATGCTGGCGTACCAGGAACCGCTTGCGTACCCGCGTGAGTTGCAGGACTGGCGGGTCACCGACCTGAACGGGGACGGGCTTCCTGAATACGTTGCCTACAGCCCTGCGCACCAGGGAATTGTCTATCGCACGTTCAATCCGACAGGGTTTGGACCCTTGACGCTACTGGCCCCCTGGCAGCCTGAGTCGCCTCGGCGCAACTTCAAGGTCTTCCAGTTGGGCCGTGAAATCCGCTCTGGGTATGGCGACGGTCGGTTCGCGACCTTCTCGCCTGCGGGTGTTCCCGGAACAGGTGGTTATGACGGCCGGCGCGCGCCCGAAGACTACCTCACGCCCGCGGACGTCAATGGTGATGGCCTGCAAGACTATCTCATCACCCACCCAATCCCGCCGATGAATGGTAATGGGGTCAGGGAGAAGACCTGTTACGCGATCAACACGGGGAATGGATACGAAGAGCCTGTTTGCGCTTCGACCTTGAATGGCTTCGATTCAGAAGGACGCCTTCTGGTGACCGATCTGAATGCAGATGGCCGGGCTGAACTCCGCACTGGGTTCGGTCTCTATGCGCTTTGGCAGACGGGTGATGCTTGGTCTGACTGGTTCGTCAGGAGTGTGCCGCTCCCAACCGATGCGTTGTATCCAATTGGAACCATCCGGCGCATCGAGAATCAGGCGGATGTGAACGGAGATGGCGTTCCGGATTTCTATTCTTGCAGCGGCTCTAGCGTGGAGGTGGATGTTTCCAAGGGGGCACAGCAACCGCTCTTGGTGTCTGTCCGAAATGGCGCTGCCTATAGTTCGTTCGAGTACAGCCACGTGGGAGACCGGATCGTCTACACTCCCACGGAGCCTGCATTGCCCATTCCCGACACAACCCCCATGCATCGCGGCATCTGGGTCGTCAAACGGGCTTTTGGAGGCGTAGGTGCATTGCCAGCTTATGCCCTGAACTATCAGTATGCAGGCAGCCTCGTTGCGAAAGGACGAGGGTGGCTGGGCTTCGGCGAGCGGATTGTCACAGACGAAAATACAGGAAGCCGGACGACGTCCTCCGTTTCCCGCGGTGCGCCGGGACGTGCGGCGCTGCCTGCTTCCGTGCTTGTCGAGACACCATTGGATGGAATCGTTCGGATTGAACGGCAGACGTGGAATTATGCCTTTCGTTCGGGACCTCTAATTAATCTGGAGAAGGTTGTCTCGACTGGAGAGACTTGCGACCGGAATCTGCAGTACGGAAGCCAGATTTGTTTCCAGGTGGTGGTCAATGAGCAAGAATTCGATGCCTACGGGAATCCGACTTCGACTCAGTCTAACAAGCTCTGGGGTGTGACTCTAAACGAGGGTTCATCCAGCGTGGTCCAGCATCTCTATGAGCCGCCAGATACAGGCCGGTGGCTGGTCTCCCGTCCGCAGCGGGTCGACAGCCAGTGGTCCAATTCACTGGGGACCGTCAGTCAAGCGGTTGAGTATCATACTCATCCATTGACTGGACTTGTAGAGCGGATCATCCGCTCTCCAGAGGGCGCAGCGTCGGAACGGCTGACAACGCAATTCTTCTACAATGAGCTGGGGCTGCCTACCGCAATAGAATTGTCCGGCCTGTCGGGTTCCATCAGGAGGCGGACGCTCGGGTATGCACCGCCGGATTCCATCTTCCCGGAATGGGAGCAAGAGGGAGCCATTCGCAGGGAGTCCCTGTACCATTCTGGGTTGGGTAGCCTGTTAAGCGCGCGTGATAACACCGGAGGGGAAACGACCTTCAGTTATGACGGCTTCGGCAGAGGACGACGGGTGGACGTCCCGGGATTGGGCGATCAATCGACCTCGTACCAGCGCAGGGCTGGTGCCGAAGGGGGTTGGATCATCTCTTCCCTGGTGGGAGGCGGGTCGGAGAGCCAGATTGAGATGGATGCCCTGGGGCGCCCTCTCCTTGAACGGTGGGTTCGAGCTGGACCGCAGCCCGAGTATGTCTATGTCCAGACGGAATATAAGGCAGACGGCAAGGTCTGGCGCGTCAGCCAGCCGCACACGGCGAATGAACCCCCCGCGTACACGTATCTAGATACGGATGGGCTTGGGCGGCCGGTCAAGCTGACGCACTTGGATGGGCGCTTCAGGACCTGGAACTATTCGATCCTTCAGGCGGACTCCGTGGACGAGGGTGGAAGGCACACCCGAGTCCACTACAATGGTTTGGGTCAGGTGGCCTCGACCGCGAACGTGCTGCCTGGTGGTGTGCTCCACACCACGACGTTCCAGTACAACGCGCTGGGTGGGCTTGCCCGGGTCTGGGATCCAAAAGGCAATTTGACGACCCTGGAGTACGACTCCCTGGGCAGGCAAACCGCCTTGGTGGACGCGGATCAGGGACGCACCTCGGTGAGATTCAACGCCTTCGACGAAGTTGTTCATCGGACCGACGCGCTGGGCGTAACGGACATTCAGCGAGATGATTTTGGCCGACCGTTGAATGTTGTGTCCCCGGATGGGGCGACGACCTACACCTGGGACACTTCGCCTGGGCCACAAGGCCTGGGGCGCCTGGCCACGGTGACGAGTCCGGATGGCGTGCTGACGGAGTTCGCCTACGACGTGTTGGGACGGCCCTCGGAGACCGCCTGGACCATCTCCGGCCGGCGCTTCGCGACAGATGTTTCATATGACGATTACGGAAGGCCGTTGACCTTCGCGTATCCCGAAGCCGGTCCCGTGGAGAATCCCAGCAGGCTGGTGGTCCAGAAGACCTATGACGGTTCGGGGAGTCTGGCTTCCATCCGGAATCCGCTGACGGGGACGGAGTATTGGAAGGTCCTGGAGAGCAATTCTCTTGGCCAGATCAAGCGTGAAATGTCAGGAAATGGCGTTGTCACGCAACGTATCTTCGACAAGGTCGGCACGCTTCGGTTCATGGAGGCCACCGGAGTGGTTCCTGTCCAGCGAATGTCATTCGGTTTTGCGCCCGATGGCAATTTGAAGGAGCGCCACGACCTGATCGCGGGGACGTCCGAGGATTTCAACTACGACGAACTCGACCGGCTGACGCATTGGCAGGTGACCCAGAATGGTGCCATTTCCAGGCAGGAGTTCCATTATGACTCAATCGGGAATCTGGAGTCCCATCAGATTTCCGCCGGGCCTGGATTCACCAGTTCGTTCACCTACAGTGGGCCGCAGTCGCATGCCCCCAACAGTCGGACGCAAAAGGGGGTGACCCGGTTCCTGCAATACGACGCTGTGGGGAACCAGGTGGATGATGGGCTTGGCCGCACCGTGCAGTATTCGGCGTTTGATCTGCCAAAGCAGATTGCCTTGAACCAGGAGACGACGTCCTTCAAGTACGACGGTGCTCAGCGCCGGGTCTTGAAGACACAGGCCAACGGCGACGAGGTCTTGAGCCTTCGCGGCATCTACGAACGCAAGCGCGTTTCAAACGTGGTGGAGCACACGTTCAACGTGAATGCAGAAGGGGGCCTTGTCGCTCAGATTCACTGGCAAGAGAATGCGGATGGGACACTCGTGAGTGAGCGCGTCTCCTACGTGCATTCAGACCTCCTGGGCACGCCGTCCGTCGTGACCGATGCCGAGGGGTACGTCATTGAACGCCTGAAGTTCGCTCCGTTTGGAACACGGCAGACCCCGGAGGACCTTGCCCAGGTCATGGCCGCTGCGCCTCTGCTGGGGAGGTCCTTCCAGGGGCACCCCGTGGATGAGGAAACCGGTCTGGTTGACATGGGCGGGCGGCTTTACGATCCAGGCTTTGGATCGTTCTTGACGCCTGACCCTGTCGCAACGGGTTCGCTCAATCGGTATCGCTTCGGCCTGAACAACCCTTTCGCCAATACCGACCCAACGGGCTTTAGCGTGTTCGGTACGGGCTTGAGTATCTTCAGGACGATTTTGGGCGGAGGTGGCATGGCGGGAGGAGGGCTCAATCCCAATCCCATCCCAGGCCATTATGACTCCGTGGATTGGAATTACGGGAGTTCCCGTGGCGGCGGAGGAACTGGTTCTGTCAATACAGGGGAGAGCACGAAGCCCTCCACGACTCCCAATGGTTCGCGATACTATTATCAGGCGAATCGGATTTCGCCTATCTCCAATCTCTATGGCGGAAGCGGCGGTGATGCGTCATCGCGCGTCAGCACCCCAACCGGGAGCTGGATTGACGGTGCGGCAAACGCTGCTGGGGCGATGCTGGCGAACTTGCCGGCCGCCTACGTGTCTTCACTCACGGGCCCTTTTAACCCTTATGAGTCCGCGCTTCGGTCTATCGACACGTTGCATCAGTTGAGGGCCAGCACCAAGGAGCACGGCGTTCTAGGGGGATTGGTTGATACGTTCAACCCTGCGGGAAAGGCGATGGAGGAAGGGTGGCTTGCCAGTGCGGCGTATGACTCCGGGGACAGTTATGCGGCTGGCGCACACGGTTTCTATGCGTCTGTTTATGCTGTTCAAACCATTCTCTTGGCTTCAGGTAGTGCAAAGGGGGGGGCTGGGGGAGGGAGAGGTCTTGGAGCTGCCTCGATAGAGGTTGAACTGGCCGGCTCTGCGCGGACATTTGGGGGTTCCTTGTCGGGAATCGCTCTGCCTGGCGCTGGCGCGTTTCGAACCTACTTGACGAAGACAGTACCAAGCATCCGATCTCGCTTGAGGGATGCGGGTTTGCCTGGCGGACGACGGACCACTCCCCGGGACGGACATTTACGTTACCGGCCCCCTGAGGGCTACCGCCCTGGAAACCCGCTGCCAAGGGGACCAGGAGGGGGATACCTTGATCGGCACGGTAATGAGTGGGTCAAAGGCCCATACCATGGAGATCCATCAAGAGGGTTTAAATTTGAATGGGATGTTCAGCTTTCCGCGGCTGGTAGGGCTCATTTCAGGGACTGGCTTGGAAAGGTGAAATATATCAACGTTGCTCCTGATGGGAATCTCTCGCATTGAGGTGTCATTTCATGTTGACTGATGCTGAGTTGGCACGCCAAAGAGGGTATCGGTTCTATGTATCCAGGAAAGAGCAGCGAGGGGGGCGATGGTTGAAGGTTTATGAAGGCGAGATGTTGGAGGAGGCCCTTCGCGTTGGAAGGGAGGCAAAGGCGTTTGAGGTGGCTGTCTTCCTGGAGACGGCGCATGGCGGGTTTGTTTACTGGACGAGCAAGCATCCGGATGTCTTCAACTCATCGGTGCTGACTACCGAAATGAGCTGAATTCGCTGCGTCATGTCGTGTGTGCTGCTTGTCTTGTGCCTCCAGGCATCAATTCGACGCACAGCCCCCTCTGTGGGGGCCGGGACTGCGAAGATGAGCGCAGGGCCATCAGCACCACGACGTTTCCCGGGTGAATCCAGGGGCACGGCTACTGGAGCACGAAGCGCACGAGAGGCGGCCGTTATTGGCCCCTCGGTGCGCCGTGCGCCTGGGCAGACAGTTGACACGGATGGCACCCACCCGCGTCAGGGGCGTCCAGCGGCCTCTTGGGCGAATTCCTCGGGCGCCCGGGGCCGAGCCATACTCGCGTGCCATGGATGTATTGCAGAAGGCCTCGTCGAGGAAGACAAGGCGCCGCACGTCCACGACGCTCAAGAGTTCGGTCTGAATGCGCCGACGCCAGTGGGGCCGCGGCGCGACGTCTCCGGTATCTTGGCTAACCGCAGGGCTCGGGCTTGAGGCAAGGTGGCGTTCAGACGATCGCGCCCAATATTGCCAAGCGTAGAGCCCCCCCGACTCAAATGGTCGGCTCTTGCGACCCTATTATCTTCCCAACGCCTCCACGCGCGGCTTGCCCTCGGCCGACGCGGGCATCCCCATCTCCAGAATCGCGGACAGCGTGGGCGCCACGTCCACGGGGTTGATCTCCTCCAGGTACAGCCCCGGCTTCACGCCCTTGCCCGCGAACACCACCGGCACCTGCGTGTCATACGAGTACGGCGTGCCGTGGTTCGTGCCGCGCGGGTAGTCGCTGACGACCTGGAACGGCTTCGCCATGAACAGCACGTCGCCGCTGCGCACCGGGTAGTAGCCACGGCGCATCGCCGCCATGAGCCCTCCCTGGTCCGGCGCCGTGTCCAGGTCGTCCTTCGCCACCGCCCAGACGGCATAGGGCTGCTTCGCCAGCCACGCCGCCGCCGCGCGCCGCACCGCCACCGCGTCCACCTGTCCGGACTCCAGCGCCTTGCCGCCCAGGTACACGTCCAGCTCCAGCAGCTTCACCGTCACGTCCACGCCGAACTTCGCCTTCAGCTCCTGCGCCAGGCCCTTCGCCGCCTCCACCGGGTTGAGCCGCGCGGCCGGCACGCCCGCCTGCGCCCACGCCTCCGGAATCTCCGCGCCGCCGTGGTCCGCCGACAACGCGATGACCAGGTTCGCCTTGCCCCCCGCCGCGCGCTCGGCCGCGGCGATGAGCTCCCCCATCGCCACGTCCAACCGCAGCATCGTGTCCTGCATCTCCCACGAGTACGGCCCGAACGCGTGGAACACCGCGTCCGTGCCGCTGAAGCTCACCGCGAGGATGTCCGGCACGTCGTCCTTGCCCAGGCCCTCGCCCTCCAGCGCCGCCTTCGCCGCCTGCACCAGCAGGTCATGCGAGAACCCCGACACCGCGAACGCCCGGTACGACGCCGGCCCGGGCGCCTGCTGCCCGCCCTTCAACACGTGTGGGAACACACGCCCCATGCCGTAGGCCTCCGGCTCCATGGGGCGGTCGTCCTCGCCCACGTACTCGGCGCGCGGACGCAACAGCTCCCACGTCTTGCTGAACGCCGCGTCCGGCAGCTTGCGCGCGTTGAACGCCTGCATCCACGTGGGCTCCGCCTTCGCGTACCAGGTGCTCGTCACCATCCGGCCCGTCGCCTCGTCGAACCACCAGGCCTGGCCCTGGCGCCCGGCCAGCGGAATGGCCGCCCGCGACTTGTACGACAGCGCCACCACCTTGCCCCGGCCCTGCGTGGACACGCGCAGCCGGTCCGCCAGCGTCTCCGCCATCAGGTTCACCGGGCTGGTGTCCGACCCGGGAGGCGTCTCCCCATTCAGCACCGGATGCGTCGGGTCCGTGTAGACCTGCACCGCCTGTCCGGCCGCGCGGTCGTAGATGTCGTTGTCCACGATGCCGTGGCGCCAGGGGTTCGCGCCCGTGGCCAGCGTGGCGTGCCCTGGCGCCGTCCGGGCCTCCGCGTAGGCATACCGAGCGTAGGGGTAGTACGCGCCCGTGGAGAGCAGCCGGCCCAGGCCCCCCGTCAGGCGCGGACGGTTTCTCAACAGGACGTCGCTGCCCATGGCGTCCACGCTGATGAACAGCGTGAGCTTCGGGGCCTTGGCGGAGGCGGGCAGGGCGAACAGGACGAGGAGGGCGGCAATCAGGCGCGACATGGTGCGGCAGCCTCTCCGGCCGGATGAACAGAAGCAACCAACATGCGCGCCCACCGCTTGGACACGTCACCCCGCCCTGATATGGGCGCCTCAATGGTCGAGGCACGGCTGCGCGTCATCTACGGCGACACGGATCAGATGGGGGTCGTCTACTACGCGAACTACTTCCGCTACTTCGAGTTCGCCCGCAGTGAGTTCTTCCGTGCCCACGGAGGCAGCTACCGCGAACTGGAGAGCACCGGGCTGCTCCTGCCCGTGGTGGAGGCCAGCGCCCACTACAAGGCCTCCGCGCGCTACGACGACATGCTCCTCATCCGCACCACCCTGGGAGAGTTGCGCCGCGCGTCACTCGTGTTCACCTACGAGTTGCTGCGCGACGGTGACTCCCCCACGCTGCTGTGCACCGGCCGCACCATGCACGCCTGCGTGGGGCGTGACGGCAAACCCCAGCGGCTGCCCGAAGCCATCGCCCGCCTGAAGGCCGCGGACGACTCCGACACCTGACTTTTTCCCTTCCCGAATTCCCGAACGAGGAGCACCCGACAATGGATCGCAACCTGGCAATGGAGGTCGTGCGCGTCACCGAGATGGCGGCCATCGCCTCCGCCCGGCTCATGGGCCGCGGCAACAAGGACGAGTCCGACCAGGCCGCCGTGGACGCGATGCGCCGCGCCTTCGACGCGCTGAACATCGACGGCACGGTCGTCATCGGCGAGGGCGAGCGCGACGAGGCGCCCATGCTCTACATCGGTGAGAAGGTCGGCCGCCGCGACGACGGCGCCCCCGCGGTGGACATCGCCCTGGACCCGCTGGAGGGCACCAACCTGTGCGCCTACGGCCGCCCGGGCTCAATCTCCGTCGTGGCCATGTCCAGCCAGGGCGGCCTGCTCAACGCGCCCGACACGTACATGGAGAAGCTCGCCGTGGGCCCGCGCGCCAAGGGCGCCATCGACCTGACGAAGTCCCCCACGGAGAACCTGCGCGCCATCGCGGAGCGCATGAAGCTCTACGTGGAGGACCTCACGGTCATGATTCTGGACCGCGAGCGCCACGCCGACCTCATCAAGGAGGTCCGCGCCGCGGGCGCGCGCGTGCGCCTCATCGAGGACGGTGACGTGGCGGGCGCCATCGCCACCTGCTTCGAGGGCTCCGGCGTGGACGTGCTCATGGGCATTGGCGGCGCGCCGGAAGGCGTCATCGCCGCGGCCGCCATCCGCGCCACGGGCGGCGACCTGCAGGGGCGGCTGGTGCCTCGCAACCAGGGGGAAATCGACCGCGCCAGGAAGATGGGCATCACCGACATCCACAAGATCTACACCGCGGAGGAGCTGGCCCGCGGCGAGGTGATGTTCGCCGCCACGGGCGTGACGAGCGGCGACTTCCTCAAGGGCGTGCGCTTCTTCGGCGGCGGCTGTGAGACGCACTCCGTCGTCATGCGCAGCAAGACGGGCACCGTCCGCTTCATCCAGTCCAACCACAAGTTCGACAAGAAGCCGGGCTACGCGCCGTAAGCTGTCCGTCAGCCTCGTCCGTCCTTCACTCCTTCGGAGACACCGCCATGGCCGGCGCCACGCGCACCATCACCATCAACGCCCCCGTCGAGAAGGTCTTCGACATCATCACCAACTACGACCGCTACGCGGAGTTCCTCCCGGAGGTGAAGAAGGTCTCCACCTCCCAGCGCCAGGGGAACACCGTCCAGGTGCACTACGAGGTCGATGTGGTGAAGCGCATCCGCTACACCATCCGCGTCACCGAGGAGCGCCCCAAGCGCATGTCCTGGACCTTCGTCGAGGGCGAGGTGATGAAGGACAACAAGGGCAGCTGGACGCTGGAGCCCGAGGGCGAGGGCAAGACGCGCGCGACCTACAACGTGGAGATGGCCCTGGGCGCCCTCATCCCCAAGGCCATCATCAACACCCTGACGGAAACCCAGCTCCCCAAGATGCTGGAGGCCTTCAAGCGCCGCGCGGAAGCCCCCTGACGGCTTTCGTCGACGGCTTTCGTCACCACTGACGACCCGCGTCAGTTTTCCGCCCGCCTGCCTGTCATCCCACACGGCCCATGCCGTGCACGGGAGCAGGGGGGCGGGCGGGCCCTTTTCGGCTGGAGCCGTGCCACGCGAGCGGAGGGGGGCCACCTGAAATGAGTCGTGTTGCGGCGCGCGGCGAACGCATTAGGATCAGGCGAATTTTGAACGTCCACGGACACTTCCCTGAC
The DNA here is from genome assembly GCF_003668895.1 of Corallococcus sp. AB045. Lineage (NCBI taxonomy): Bacteria > Pseudomonadati > Myxococcota > Myxococcia > Myxococcales > Myxococcaceae > Corallococcus > Corallococcus sp. AB045. The sequence goes on along the minus strand of NZ_RAWN01000068.1, from coordinate 11,075 downwards.
ATCCGTGGCACGGTTGCTGTGTCCCGGATGTCGGGAGGTGGACGAGCAGCCATGCGGAATCAGGGTGCCATCCCCAGAAAGAAACCGGGGTTCTTAATTTGCATCAAAGAGATGTGGAAGTGGTAAGGGGGCGGGACGGCGGGCGTACATCGGGGTACGTAGGCTGAGGGAGAAACCGAACCCATGCTCGACGCTTTCATCATTGAAGAAATCAAGCGCCGCGAGCGGCTCCGCCGCGAGGATTACGAGCGGCCGGTGGTGGAGCTCCCACTGCCTGCACCCGATGACCGTCCCCACCGGAGGACGGACACCGAGGAAGAGAAGCCGTCACGAGGCGTCGTCGTCATCGACCTGCTCGGTTGATGACCCATCCCACCCGTGGCCCCTGCGCCACGGCGTGTCCCGGAGCCCGCGGCCGGGCTGTCCCTCAACGGACAGCCCCCGCGGGCTTCGCACTTGCGGGCCTCCTCACCCCGGCGCCAGCAGCAGCAGGTGCCGGGGGTGGTACACCTCCCACAGCACCGTTCCCTTCTGGAGGGGGTTGTAGGGCTGGAGGGCCAGGAGGACCTTCTGGCGCCATTCCTCTGGCAGCGCGCCCTCGCCGTGGAAGGCGCCCACCAGCGCCCCGGTGACGGAGCCGTGGACCTCCGTGTCGCCGCCCCGGTGGACGACGTCCAGGAGCGCCGCCTCTGCGGTGGGGACGTGGAGCAGCTCCCAGAAGGCCAGCCGGAACGCTGCACGCACCGCGTTATTGCCGGGCCGGTGCATGTGCAGCTCTGGGCCATAGAGCTGCGGGTCGTCCTGGGCCGCCAGGGCCAGGTCCTCACGCAGGAGCTTCGCGGCGAAGGCCACCTCCTGGACGTAGTCCTTCTCCAGCTTTCCCAGGGCGGCGGCCGCCAGGGAGATGCCCACCTCCGCGGCGGGCAGCAGGTCCGCGGCCTTCAGGTTCGGTCCGCCCGTCACCGCCTTGGCGATGGCGGCGCACAGCCCCGCGCCCGCCAGCTGGCTGCGTGGGTCGAAGTGGGTGAGGGCTGTGTCCTCCAGCGCCGCCTTCGCCAGGGCGAAGGAGTCCCTCGCCAGGTGCACGCCCAGGGGCACCACGCGCGGGAGGGCGCCCGCGGGGGCCAGCCGCCGGAGGTTCTTCTGCCACACGCGCTTGCCGGCGTCCTTCAGCTGGGGCGGGAGGCTCGCGTCACACTCCTGGAACAGCTCCTTCATGGGCCCGCTGACGGAGATGGCGTGCGACTGCCAGGCCCGGTAGCGCTTGAGGGCGTCCCCCGCGTCGTAGCGCTTCATGTCCCGCAGGCTCAGGGCCAGCGCCACCGCGAGCTGGGTGGGCTCCGTCACCTGCCCCTTGCGCAGGTCGTGCGGGCCGCCTCCGTGCATGCCCTGGTACGGCCCCTCGGCGAGCTGGGGGAAGGCTGGCGCGTAGAAGGGCCTGCCCGCGGTGGGGACGGCCAGGGCGTTGCCGATGGCGAGGCCCAGGAGGGCGCCCCGGGCGCGCTGGCCGGGCAGTGGGTCGGGGCCCGTGACGCGGCGCTTGGGAGGAGGAGGCATTCGGCGGCTGGACACTGTAGCAGGCGGCCAGTGCGAGCGTGCTTGCCCGTTCCGCCCGTGCTTCGTAGAACCGGCGCCCTATGACCGAGATCGCTCAAATCCTGGCGCGTGAAGTGCTCGATTCCCGTGGCAATCCGACCGTGGAGGCCGAAGTGCTGCTCGTGGGCGGCTCGCGTGGCCGCGCGACGGTGCCCTCTGGCGCCTCCACCGGCGAGCACGAGGCGCACGAGCTGCGTGACGGCGACAAGGGCCGCTACCTGGGCAAGGGCGTGAAGAAGGCCGTGGACCACGTGCGCGACACCATCGGGCCGGCGCTCATCGGCATGGACGCCGTGGACCAGGTGGCCGTGGACCAGCGGATGATCGAGCTGGACGGCACGTCCACCAAGTCCAAGCTGGGCGCCAACTCCATCCTCGCCGTCTCCATGGCCACCGCGCGCGCCGCCGCTGACGCGCACGGCCTGCCGCTGTACCGCTACGTGGGCGGTCTGCAGGCGCGCACGCTGCCCGTGCCGCTGATGAACATCCTCAACGGCGGCGCGCACGCGGACACCCGCGTGGACGTGCAGGAGTTCATGGTGGTGCCCGCCGGCGCGACGACGTTCGCGGAGGGCCTGCGCTGGGGCGCGGAGGTGTTCCACGCGCTCAAGAAGATTCTGAAGGCCCGCAAGCTGGCCACGGGCGTGGGCGACGAGGGCGGCTACGCCCCGGACCTGCCGGCCAACGAAGAGGCGCTCAAGCTCATCATGGAGGCCATCGACGCCGCGGGCTTCAAGGCGGGCGAGCAGCTGTTCCTGGCGCTGGACGTGGCCGCGAGCGAGTTCTTCGACAAGGGCTCCAAGAAGTACAAGCTCAAGGGCGAGGGCAAGGAGTACGACTCGCAGGGCCTGCTGGAGTACTACCGGGGCCTGTCCCAGAAGTACCCCATCATCTCCATCGAAGACGGCATGGCGGAGGATGACTGGGAGGGCTGGAAGAAGCTCACCGACGCGCTGGGTGACAAGGTGCAGCTGGTGGGTGACGACCTCTTCGTCACCAACGTGGAGCGGCTGTCCAGGGGCATCGAGACGGGCACGGCGAACTCCATCCTGGTGAAGGTGAACCAGATTGGTTCGCTCACGGAGACGTTCGACGCGGTGCGCATGGCGCACAAGGCGGGCATGACGTCCATCATGAGCCACCGCTCCGGCGAGTCCGAGGACACCACCATCGCGGACCTGGCGGTGGCGCTGGACTGCGGGCAGATCAAGACGGGCTCGGCGTCGCGCTCCGACCGCGTGGCCAAGTACAACCAGCTCCTGCGCATCGAAGAGGAGCTGGGCGCCGGTGCGCGGTACGCGGGCCGCACCGCCTTCCGCTCGCTCGCGAAGAAGCAGTGACCGTGAGCACTTCGCGCCCCCGCATCCTCGTCTCCAACGACGACGGCTACTTCTCCGAAGGGCTGCAGACGTTGGTGGAGGCGGTGAGCCCCCTGGGCGAGGTGTGGGTGGTGGCGCCTGACCGTGAGCAGAGCGCCGCCTCCCATGCCATCAGCCTGCACCGGCCGCTGCGCATCAAGGAGGTGCGCGAGCGGTGGTTCGCCGTGGACGGCACCCCCACGGATTGCTCGTATCTGGCGGTGAACCACTTGCTGAAGGACAATCGTCCCCAGCTCATGGTCTCCGGCATCAATCACGGCGCGAACCTAGCGGACGACATCATGTACTCCGGGACGGTGGCGGCGGCCATGGAGGCCGCGTTCCTGGGCGTCCCGGCCATCGCGTTCAGCCTGGTGACGCGGGGGCCGTTCGACTTCGGGCCGGCGGGCCGCTTCGCGCGGGCGCTGGTGACGGAGGCGCTGTCGCGGCCCCTGCCGCCCCGGATGCTCCTCAACGTGAACATCCCTGGCGGCGTGGAGCCGGACGGCTACGTCATCACCAAGCAGGGGCGTCACTCCTACGGCAGCAACGTCGTGGAGAAGGAGGACCCGCGCGGCCGCAAGTACTACTGGATTGGCGGCACGGAGTACGCGCACGACGACATCCCGGGCAGCGACTGCAACACCGTCATCGATGAGAAGCGCGTGTCGGTGACGCCGCTGCACTTCGAGATGACCGACCACGGTCGCATCCCCGAGCTCTCGGGGTGGAACCTGCAGGGCTTCAAGCGGCACGGTTCGGGCGGCGGTGCCTGAGGTTGGGGCCGGGCGGCTCCAGCCGAGCGGGCAGGGCGCTCTGGGTGTTGCTCGCGGCCGCGCTGTTCAGCGGCTGCGTGGGCACCCAGGCCGCTTCCTCCTCCCAGCTGGACACGGCCGGCGTGCGGCCCGAGTCGACGAGCAACGGCAAGCCGCTGTCCTTCGCGCTGAGGCCCACGCACGAGGAGCCGGAGCTGGTGGCGGTGCGCCACCGCGTGGCGGCGGGCGAGACGATGTACCGCATCGCCAAGACGTACGGCATCACGGTGGACGAGCTGGCCCAGGCCAACGGCATCAAGGATCCGCGCGAGCTGGCGGTGGGCAAGGAGTTGCTGATTCCGGGCAGCGAGCCTCCGAAGTACGGCGACCCCGGGCCGCTGTCCGACGAGGAGCCGGAGCTGGTGCTCTCCAAGCCGGGGCAGGCGCCGGTGTCCACGCCGCGCCGCTCGGTGCCGGCGGTGTCGCGCCGCGAGGATCCGCCGCGTGCGCGCGTGGTGTCGGGGCGTCCGGGCGCGCCGTCGCGTCCGAGGCTCGCGACGCAGGGGATGCTCGACTGGCCGTTGAGGGGCGTGCTGTATGGCCGCTTCGGCAAGAAGGGCAAGGAGCCGCACGACGGCATCGACCTGGCGGCGCCCGCGGGCACGCCCATCAAGACGGCGCAGGAGGGCACGGTCCTCTACGCGGGCGAGCAGAAGGGCTACGGCCTCATCGTCATCGTGGAGCACGCGTCGCCGCTGATCACGCTCTACGCGCACAACCGCGACCTGCGCGTGAAGACGGGGCAGAAGGTCCGGCGCGGGCAGGTCATCGCCACGGTGGGTGAGTCCGGCCGCACGTCCGGCCCGCACGTGCACTTTGAAGTGCGCGTGGACGGCAAGCCGGCGGATCCGCTGGAGTACCTGGGCGTGATGCCGTCCGCGTCCGATTAGGTTGCCTCGGGAGCGGGTGGTGTCGCGCGGGGAGGGTAGCCTCCGGCGTGGCGGGCGCGCTCGCGCACCAGGGCGAGGATGTTCTCGCAGGTGGGCATGGGCTTGCCGGTGAGCTGGCCCAGCTCCACGACGGCGCCCAGCAGCGCGTCGATCTCCATGGGCCGCCCGCGCTCCAGGTCCTGGAGCATGGACGTCTTGTGCGCGCCGACCTGGGCCGCGCCCTGGATGCGCTGATCCACGTCGATGAGGAAGCGGGTGCCCAGCGTTTCCGCCACGGCCTGGGCCTCCAGCATCATCGTGCGGGCCACGGCGCGCAGGTCCGGCTGGCGGGCGAGGACGTCGAGCGTCGCGCCGGTGAGCACGGACAGCGGGTTGAAGGCGAGGTTGCCCCAGAGCTTCACCCAGATTTCATCGCGGATGCGGGGGCGCACGGGCGACTTGAGGCCGGCCTTCATCATGAGCTGCGACAGGGCCTGCACGCGCGGGCTCTTGCTGCCGTCGGGTTCGCCCAGCGTCACGCGGTCGTTGTACGTGTGCACGATGACGCCGGGAGAGACGACCTCCGCGGCCGGGTACACCACGGTGGCGATGACGCGCTCGGGAGGCAGGGTGCGCAGGATCACGCCGCCGGGATCCACGCTCTCGACGTGGCGGCCCGCGTACGGGCCTTCGAGCCCGTGGAAGTACCAGTAGGGCACGCCGTTGATGCCGGTGACGAGCGCCGTCTCCGGGCCCAGCAGCCGGGCGATTTGAGGCGCCGCGGCGGGCAGGGCGTGGGCCTTGAGCGTGAGGAAGACGTAGTCCTGCGGGCCCGCGTCGTCGGGCGACTCCGTGCAATGCGGACGCACGGTGACCGTCTCGCCGCCGCTGGTGAGCGTGACGCCGTGGGCGCGCATCGCGTCCAGGTGGGCGCCTCGCGCGATGAAGGTGACGTCCGCGCCGGCCTGGAGCAGCTTGACGCCCAGGAAGCCGCCGATGGCGCCCGCGCCGAAGATGGCGATCCTCATGACGTGAGCCCCAGCCGCTGCGCGAGCCCGATGCGCTGCACCTTGCCAGTGGGGCCCTTGGGCAGCTCCGTGAGGAAGACGATGCGGCGGGGCACCTTGAAGTCCGCCACGCGTGAGGCCACGAAGTCGCGCAGCTCGCGCTCGGTGGGCGCGTGGCCCTCACGAAGGACGACGGCGGCGGCCACGTCCTCACCGAGCTTGGGGTGGGGCAGGGCGAACGTCACGGCCTGCTGCACGGCGGGATGATCCAGCAGCACGGTGTCCACCTCCAGCGGGCTCACCTTCTCCCCGCCGCGATTGATCAGCTCCTTCAGCCGTCCGGTGAGTCGCAGGTAGCCCTGCGCGTCGAGCGTCCCCTGGTCGCCCGTGCGGAACCATCCGTGGGTGAAGGCGCGCGCGTTGGCTTCGGGGTTGTTCACATAGCCGGACATGACGTTGGGACCGCGGATGACCACTTCGCCAGTCGCGCCCGAGGGCAGCAGCGTGCCCGCGTCGTCCATGATGGCGACCTCCGGCCCGGCGGCGAGCCCTACTGAGCCCGCGTACCGGGGACGCGGCGGCAGCGGGTTGGAGGCCATCTGGTGCGCGGCCTCCGTCATGCCGTAGCTCTCGATGACGGGCACGCTGAAGACGCGCTCCAGTTCCTCCATCACCTGCGGCGGCAGCGACGCGGAGGAGGACCGGATGAAGCGCAGGTGGTGGTCCTTCAGGCTGTCCGCGTTGCGGTGGGCGCGCTCCAGCAGCGCCTGATGCATGGTGGGCACGGCCGTGTACCAGGTGGGGCGGACCTCCTCGAACCAGGAGAAGAAGCGCAGGGCGTTGAAGCCGGGCGTGCACACCACGCGGCCTCCGGCGCCCAGGCTGGACAGCACCGCCGCCACGAGCCCGTGGATGTGGAACAGCGGCATGATGTTGAGGCACGCATCCGTGGGCCCCAGGCCCAGCTGCGCGCCGATGTGCCGCGCGGAGGCGCGGAGGTTCGCGTGTGTCAGTGGCACCTGCTTGGGCCGCGCGGTCGTGCCCGACGTGTGCAGCACCAGCGCGACGTCGTCCGCGCTGGCGGGGCCGGTGCGATGCGCCGTGCCCGAGAAGGGCTGCCCGGCCACGAGCGTGAAGTGCCCCGCGAGCCCCTCCTGCGTCGGACGCAGTTCGATGAGCGGGAGGTCGCGTGCGCGCGCGACCTCGCGGGCCGGTCCCTCCGCTCCTTCGAGCACGATGAGGGCACGGGCCTTGAGGTCGTCCAGGTAGAACGTGAGCTCATCCGCGCGGTAGGCGGGATTGAGCGGCGCGGTCGTCGCGGCGCTGGCCACGGCGAGGAAGGCCGCCGCCATCTCCGGCCCGTTGGGGAGCACCAGCGCGACGCGGTCTCCCTGCCCCAGGCCCCACGCATTCAATTGCTCGCGGACCTTCGCGGTGAGGTCCCGCAGCGCGCCGTACGTCATGCCCTGCCTGCCGGGCGCACCGAGCGCTACGTCCTCCGTCCGTCCGCGTGCGAGCAGCGCTTCGAGGGTGTCCATCCGCTCCATGCCGGGCTCCACGTCCTCGGGGTCCTCTTCCGAATATGGCCGTGGATCCCCAGGGGCAACCGCTTTGTGCGCGGGCCCGGGCCTTCTGCTCGCGTAGTGCTGCTATATCGGCGCGCCGGGAGGCATCACCATGTCGCGGAAAGTGGCGCTCATCACCGGCGCGTCAGCAGGGCTCGGAGTGCAGTTCGCGGAGCAGTTCGCGAAGGACGGGCACGACGTCATCCTCGTCGCGCGCGGCGTGGCGAAGCTGGAGGAACTGGCCCGCAGACTGGAGCAGGCGCACGGTGTGAAGGCGCACGTGCTGCCTGCGGACCTGGGACAGCCCTCCGCGCCAGAGCAGCTCTTCGCGCGCGTGCAGGAGCTGGGGCTCGCGGTGGACTTCCTTGTGAACAACGCGGGGTTCGGTTCCTCCGGGCCGTTCCTGGAGCAGGACCTGGGGCGCGAGGCGGAGATGGTGGAGGTCAACTGCGCCGCGCTGCTCAAGCTCACGCACCTGTTCGCGCGGCCCATGCGCGAGCGCAAGCAGGGGCGCATCCTCAACATCGCGTCCACCGCGGGCTTCCTGCCGGGGCCGTACATGGCCACGTACTACGCGACGAAGGCGTTCGTGCTGTCGTTCACGGAGGCGCTCGCGGTCGAGCTGGAGGGCACGGGCGTGACGGTGACCTGCCACTGCCCGGGCGCCACGAAGACGGAGTTCGCCGGGCGCGCCGGCAACGCGGAGTCTCGCCTGTTCAATCGGCCGGGCGTGGCGGAGGCGCCCGAGGTCGCGGGCCATGCCTACGCGGCGATGATGAAGGGGCGGGTGGTCTCCATCCACGGCGTGCTCAACTGGCTGGCGGCCTTCTCGGTGCGGGTCAGCCCGCGCGTCGTGGTGCGTTCCCTGGCGGCGAAGCTCAACCATCAGGGGTGAGCGGGCAGGGAAGCGGCCACGGAAGGCCTGGGCGCGGGCCGGGAGGAGGGTAGAGTGTCGGCCGTGTCCCGCCTCCCCCGGCTCTTCATCTCGTGCCTCGTAGCGCTGTCGTCGCCTGTCTTCGCCCAGGAGGGGGCGGCCGTCGCCGAGCCGCTCACGGTGGCGGTGCTGCCTCTGGCCGCCAACGCGGCGGGGAGGGATGCCGCGCAGGGCATCACGTTGCTCATCTCGGGCCGGCTCGCGGAGTCGCCCCGGCTGCGCGTGCTGTCCCAGCGGGACCTCCAGCAGCGGGTCGGCGCTGAGCGCCAGCAGGAGCTGGTGGGCAGCGCCCCTTGTGAGAAGGGCGAGTGCGTCCAGGAGCTGTCCTCGCTGACGGGCGCGCGCTACGTCCTCACGGGCCGGTTGGATCGCTTCGGGGGGCAGTACCTCCTCGACGCGAGCCTCGTGGACACGCGGGATGGCCGCACGCTCGCGCGGCCACGCACGGAGGCCTCCGAGGACGGCGAGCTCCTGCGCGCGGTCGTCGCCGTGTCCGACGAGTTGAGCATCGCGCTGGAGTCGCCCGGTGAGGTCGTTCCGGCCCGGCCGCTCCTGGGCGGCGCGGTCGCGTCGTCGCCGGGGGGCGGGCTGACGCTGGGGCTGCGCTTCAACAACAGCTTCATCGACAAGCTGTCGTCCTTGAATCCGGGCCTGGACCTGGAGATGGGCTACTGGTTCCACCCGGAATGGCAGGGCTTCGTGCAGGTCGGCTTCACCTGGGTGCATGCCGGCGGCGACGAAGAGGGCGAGCTCAACGTGCTGCCCAGCATCGTGGGGGCGCGGCACTATCACCGCCTGGAGAAGGACCTGCGGCCGTACTGGGGCTTCGGCCTGGGCGTGCAGTTGTCGTTCGGCGACTACGGCATCTTCCAGAGTACGGGCCCGCTGCCGTCCGTCGTGGGATTCGTGGGGTTGGAGTACCTGCTGGCGGGCCACGTGGGCTTCCAGCTGGAGCTGGGAACGAACATCGCGCAGGCGGTGCTGGGGCTCGCGGACGACGGCGCGGGCGACGGCCTCAACTTCGATGTCAACGCCGGCATCGCGTATCACTTCTGAGTCTTCCGGAGCCTCTCATGTCCTCGCGTCTGCGTGCCCTGCCGCTCATTGCCCTGCTGGCCTCCGGGGCCTGCACCGAAACGCCGAAGCTCGATCCGAAGGACCAGGCGGAAGGGCTCTACCTCCAGGGCAACTCCGAGTACCTCAAGGGCAACTTCGACGCCGCGCTCAAGTCCTTCGACGAGATGAAGACGCTGGCGCCCGCGGATCCGCGCCTGCCCGCCGCGAGGGGTGAGGTGCTCCTGTCGATGAGCCGGCTGGAGGAGGCCGCGAAGGAGTTCGAGGTGGCGCTGCGGTTGGATGCGAAGCGCTCCACCAACTGGAGCCGGCTGGGGTTCATCCAGGCGCAGCTGGGCAAGAAGGACGAAGCGCGGCAGTCGCTGCAGAAGGCGCTGGCGCTGCATCCGAAGGACTTCAACGCGCTGGAGCAGCTGGGAGAGCTGGCCGAGGAGCGAGGCGACCACGACGAGGCGGTGCGCGACTTCACGCAGGCGGCCGAGGCCGCTCCGGACGCGTCGAAGGCCGACCTGCTGGTGCGGGCGGTGGACGTGCTGACGAAGCAGGGGCGGCAGGACGAGGTGCTCGGGCTGTTGCGCAAGGTGACGGGGCAGGGCGTGCGCACGCCGGAGGTGCTGACGGCGCTGGGAGACGCGGAGGTGCGCGCGGGCCGGTTGCCGGAGGCGGCGGCGGCGTACGACGAGGCCGCGAAGAAGTCGCCGAAGGATCCAACGCTGTGGGAGCTGGTGGCGGAGATCCAGCTCAAGCTGGGCAAGCGTGAAGAGGCGCTGAAGGCCTACGGCGAATCGCTGAAGGTGAAGGACCGCGCCATCGTGCACGTGGCGCTCGCGAGAGCGCACCTGGCGACGGACGACCGCGTGGCGGCGGAAGGGGAGCTGCAGAAGGCCCTGGAGACGGTGTCGGGCGCGGACGTGGGGGAGATGCAGGAGCTGGCGGACCTGCTCACGGTGATGGGGCGCAAGCAGGACGCCCTGCGCATCCTGACGAGCCTGGGCTCGGAGCCGGGGCATGCGAAGGACATGGAGCTGCAGTTGTCCACCGCGAGGCTCGCGCGTGACTTGAAGGACACGGCCACCGTGCAGGCCGCGTGCGCCCGCGTGGCCGCGGCGGCGACGGATGGTGGCGTGGTGAAGTGCCCGTAGGCTTGCGTCGTGGGTGGCAGTGCCTGCTGTTGCTGGTCCTCCTGACGGGCTGCGCGTCCGTCCGGGTCGTGCGTCTGGACACGGGGCGCGCGGACCCGGTCGTCGTGACGCCCCGGGAGGAGGAGGCTCCGCTGGAGGACGCGGAGCTGACGCAGGGCGAGTTCAAGAGGGCTGTTGCGGAGCTCGCGCGGGAGGTCCGTCCGTTCGCGCATCCGCTGCGGGATGCGCGGGCGTTGTTCGGCATGCCCGAACGCAGTGGCGTGTTCGGGTACGAGGCACGCACGCATCGGATCCGCCCTCTGGGAGAGGCGGAAGCGCGGGAACTGCACCTGCTGGACGATGCGTCGGCGGAGCTGACGCGCGCCTATGGGCGGTGGTGCGAGCGAAAGAAGCAGGGGCGGGACTGCCTTTCGTTGTTGGAGGAGGGGCCGCTGCTTGGAAGTGACGGGCGGTATGCGCTGGCCCTGGCGTTGGCGATGGACTCGGTGTGGGAGGAGACGGCGGAGGCACTGCGGGGTGTGGTGAATCCGCAGGCGGTCCTGGCCACCGTGACAGCCTCGGTCACGGTGTACCTGCTGTTGTGGTCATTGCCGGAACTGTCATCAAAACACCTGTGTTAGCGGGAGTGGCTGCGACGACGATGATGTTGCCTCGTCCTTTGGCGGCTCGCTCCATGTGTAAGAGCGGCTTTGATGCGGCGCTCGATGGCGGGGGT